>JAAENI010000183.1 GCA_024224595.1 Hyphomicrobiales bacterium | reverse complement strand
GGTTGGCGCGATGTACCCGTTGATAATTCCAGTCTTTCCCGAGACCCTGAGATTGCGGCGACTGAACCTGTCCACAGGCAGGTATTTATCGGACGTGGCGAGCTTGAAGGAAATGAAGACGATTTTGAACGCCAGATATTTATTCTACGCAAAGTTATTTCAAACCGGATATTTTCTGAAACAGACGGACGTGACAATGGTTTTTATATCGTTTCTTTATCTTCCCGCACAATCATCTATAAGGGTATGTTTCTTGCCTACCAATTAGGCCGCTACTTCAAGGACCTTAAAAATCCGACATTCAAATCTGCCCTGGCGCTGGTACACCAGCGATTCTCAACAAATACCTTTCCGTCATGGAAACTGGCCCATCCCTACCGTATGGTAGCTCATAACGGAGAAATCAACACCGTTCGTGGCAATGTGAACTGGATGGCTGCGCGTCAGGCCTCTGTTTCTTCTGAAAATTTTGGGGAAAATATCCACAAATTATGGCCAATATCCTACGAAGGTCAGTCGGATACTGCCTGCTTTGACAATGCACTCGAATTTTTGATTCAGGGCGGCTACTCAATGGCCCATGCGGTAATGATGTTAATACCTGAAGCCTGGGCCGGAAATCCCTTGATGAATGAAGACCGGCGGGCGTTTTATGAATATCATGCCGCGTTAATGGAACCATGGGATGGCCCAGCTTCTGTGGCCTTCAGTGACGGACGCCAAATTGGAGCAACACTTGATCGCAACGGACTTCGCCCGGCCCGTTATTTCGTTACCGACGATGACCGTATCATCATGTCTTCCGAGGCAGGTGTACTGCCGGTTGATGAAAGTAAAATCATTCAAAAATGGCGCTTGCAGCCCGGTAAGATGCTTCTAGTCGATCTGAATAAGGGCATCATCATATCTGATGATGAAATCAAGCGGGAACTGGCGACTGCCAAGCCCTATCAAAAATGGCTGGCGCGTTCACAAATCGTCATTGAAGATATGGCAGTGGCAGTCAAAAAACCAAAACATGGAGCGGCAGCTCTGCTTGATCGTCAGCAGGCATTTGGATACACGCAGGAAGACATCAGAATTCTGATGACACCAATGGCAACAACGGGTCAAGAGGCAATTGGTTCTATGGGAACTGACACGCCCATTTCTGCGTTGTCAAATAGATCGAAAACACTTTATACTTATTTCAAACAAAATTTTGCTCAAGTGACTAATCCGCCGATCGATCCTATTCGCGAAGAATCTGTGATGAGTCTGGTTTCATTTATTGGTCCACGCCCAAATCTATTTGATTTGGAAGGTTCCGCTACCAATGAAAGACTGGAAGTTCGCCAACCCATCCTTACCAATGAAGATCTGGAAAAAATTCGCGGCATTGGCGATATTGCCGACAATCAATTCATGACCCGCAGTCTGGATATCACTTATTCTGTTTCCAGAGGTGCCCAGGGCATGGAAGAGGCGATAGAAAGATTGTGTGCCAAAGCAGATGAAACGGTTGGACGCGGATATAATATTATCATTTTGTCTGATCGGCAATTAAGCAAAGACCGCCTGGCAATTCCAGCTTTGTTAGCGACTGCCGCCGTTCATCATCATCTGATCAGAGGTGGCCTGCGCACATCTGTCGGGCTTGTTGTTGAGTCCGGAGAACCCCGCGAAGTGCACCATTTCGCTGCTTTAGCCGGTTATGGCGCAGAAGCTATTAATCCCTATCTCGCATTCGAAACACTGGGTGAATTGCATTCGAACGGTGAATTTCCTCAGGAAGTTGATGCTTATGAAGTAGTGCAGCGCTACATTAAGGCGATAGACAAGGGCTTGCTAAAGGTGATGTCAAAAATGGGCATTTCAACCTATCAATCTTATTGCGGCGCACAGATTTTTGATGCCGTTGGCCTTTCAACAGCCTTTGTCAGAAAATACTTTACCGGCACTGCGACCACAATTGAAGGCGCTGGATTGTCCGAGGTCGCAATTGAAACCGCAGCAAGGCATGACGAAGCCTTTGGCAATGTCCCCGTTCTGGCCGAAGCACTCGACGTTGGCGGTGAATACGGATTGCGTATCCGGGGAGAAGATCATGCCTGGACTGCATCGGTAGTAGGCTCACTGCAGCATGCTGTCCGGGGAAATTCTCAACCAGACTATGAGCAATTCGCCAAACTTGTGAATGAACAATCTGAAGGTAATCTGAATATTCGTGGATTGTTCCACATTAAGACTGCCGCAGAAATGGGCCGCAAACCCATATCGTTAGATGACGTGGAACCAGCTGTGGAAATCGTCAAAAGATTTGCGACGGGTGCTATGTCCTATGGTTCGATCTCACGCGAAGCTCACACAAATTTGGCAATTGCCATGAACCGTATCGGTGGCAAATCAAATACTGGTGAGGGAGGTGAAGAGGCCGATCGTTTTGAAGTTCAGCCAAACGGCGATTCGATGCGCTCTGCCATAAAGCAAGTTGCATCGGGGCGGTTTGGCGTTACCACCGAATATCTGGTCAATTCAGACATGATACAAATCAAAATGGCGCAGGGAGCAAAACCTGGTGAAGGTGGCCAATTGCCAGGTCATAAAGTCAACGCGGTCATTGCCAAAGTCCGTCACTCCACGCAGGGAGTCGGCTTGATTTCACCACCTCCACATCATGATATTTACTCTATCGAAGATCTGGCTCAGTTAATATATGATCTAAAAAATGTGAACCCAAACGCTGATATTTCGGTCAAACTGGTATCCGAAGTTGGTGTTGGTACCGTTGCAGCCGGCGTTGCCAAGGCCCGCGCCGATCACGTCACGATATCCGGATTTGATGGTGGCACTGGCGCCAGCCCCCTCACCTCGATAAAACATGCCGGCGGGCCCTGGGAGATTGGCCTGGCAGAAACCCATCAAACTTTGGTGCTAAATAAACTGCGTTCGCGCATTTCTGTTCAGGTTGATGGTGGCCTGCGAACCGGCCGCGACGTTGTCATAGGTGCACTCCTGGGTGCAGATGAATTTGGTTTTGCTACGGCTCCCCTTATTGCTTCGGGATGCATCATGATGCGCAAATGTCATTTGAATACCTGTCCGGTAGGTGTCGCAACCCAAGACCCGGTTCTGCGCCAGCGCTTTTCCGGGACACCAGAACATGTTGTCAATTACTTCTTCTTTGTTGCCGAAGAAGCACGACAACTGATGGCCGACATGGGGTTTGCCAAGATCGATGATATGATTGGCCAGGTTGATGCCCTGGATCAGGAAAAACTGATCGGCCATTGGAAGGCCCACGGACTGGATTTTTCACGATTGTTTCACCAGCCAATCGTATCTGGTGAAGTTGGAATTTACCAAAGCGAATTACAAAATCACCATTTGGAAGATATTCTGGATCTCAGACTGATCGAATTGGCTGAACCGGCATTATCCAATGGAACACAGGTAAAAATAACGATGCCAATCGACAATTCTGCCCGTTCAGCAGGGACGATGCTGGCAGGCAGAGTGGCTCAAAAATATGGCCATGAAGGACTTGCCGATGATACCATTCATATTAAGTTCAATGGCACCGCCGGACAAAGCTTTGGCGCATGGACAACTGCAGGCACAACACTCGAGCTTGAAGGCGAGGGAAACGATTATGTTGGCAAGGGACTGTCCGGAGGCCGCTTAATTATTTATCCGTCGAAGGAAGCAAAAAATCTTGTTGCTGCAAACAGTATAATCGTGGGAAACACAGTACTTTATGGCGCCATTGAAGGAGAATGCTATTTCAGTGGCATCGCCGGTGAGCGTTTTGCCGTTCGTAACTCCGGTGCCGTCGCCGTCGTTGAAGGGGTCGGAGATCACGGGTGCGAATATATGACTGGCGGAGTAATTGTAGTGATTGGTCACACCGGACGCAATTTTGCTGCTGGCATGTCAGGTGGTATTGCTTACGTACTTGATGAAACTCGCGACTTTGCCAAACGATGCAACTTGGCAATGGTGGAACTGGAGCCCGTTCCAGAAGAAGACGACTTACTTGAAAAAATTCACCATGCGGGCGGCGACATTGAACACCAGGGGCGCGTTGACATTACCTCGGATATGACGCGCTTTGATGAAGAGCGTTTGCAGCAATTGATTACTCGGCACAAGAACTACACAAATTCTGACCGGGCAAAAACCATATTGGCAAATTGGGAGGAGTTTCGACCAAAATTTGTAAAGGTCATGCCTGTCGATTATCGCCGCGCTTTGCAGGATATGGAGCAGGAGCGATTATATGCTTCTTCGGTAAGATAAAACACCAGTTTTGAAGGGTTGGGATTGAGATAATGGGCAAAGTAACTGGATTTTTAGAAATTGATCGGCAGGAACGAAAGTACCGACCGGCATCAGATAGAATTCGCAATTACCATGAATTTGTCATACCACATACAAATGCTGCAGTCACCGAGCAGGCCGCACGTTGTATGGATTGTGGAATTCCATTTTGCCATTCGGGATGTCCGGTAAACAATCAAATTCCGGATTGGAACGATCTAGTTTTCAACGATAACTGGATCAATGCACTCAGTAACCTACATTCAACCAACAACTTTCCCGAGTTTACCGGCCGAATCTGCCCCGCTCCATGTGAGGCATCCTGCACACTCAATATTACTGATGAGCCGGTAACAATAAAATCAATCGAATGCGCAATTGTCGATCGTGGCTGGAGTGAAGGCTGGATCAAACCTCAGATCAACGCCATCAAAACCGATAAAAAAGTTGCAGTCGTTGGCGCCGGCCCGGCCGGACTGGCAGCAGCCCAACAACTGGCTAGGGCCGGTCATGATGTTCATTTATATGAAAAAAATGCCAAAGCTGGTGGATTACTTCGTTATGGAATTCCTGATTTCAAAATGGAAAAACATATCATTGATCGCCGTGTCAAACAGATGGAAGCTGAGGGCGTTGAGTTTCATTATAATGCGAACATTGGTGACACGGTTTCTATTGACGAAATATCCCAAACCCATGCAGCCGTCATTCTGACAATTGGTGCTGAAAAGCCCCGGGATTTGCCCGTTGAGGGACGAAAGCTTGCTGGTGTCCATTTTGCAATGGAATTCCTGCCACAGCAAAATCGGCGTGTTGGCGGTGAGATGCTGGGGGATGTAGATCCAATACTTGCCAATGGCAAACATGTGGTTGTCATTGGCGGGGGTGATACCGGTTCTGACTGCATTGGCACATCTGTGCGTCAAGGTGCGCTGAATGTCACCCAGTTGGAAATCATGCCACAACCACCAAAACACGAAAACAAAATGATGGTTTGGCCGGATTGGCCGATGAAGCTGAGGACTTCATCGTCCCACGAGGAAGGCGCGAAACGTGAATTTGGCGTGACCACAATTCGATTTAATGAAAAAAACGGGGCGGTCAAATCATTGGAGTGTGCACAGGTAGACGATGATTTCCAACCGATCAAAGGTTCTGAATTTCGAATAAGGGCTGATCTGGTTCTGTTGGCTATGGGTTTCGTTTCCCCAGTACATGAAGGCCTGCTCAATGACACGGGCATCGAATTTGACAGTCGCGGCAACATTCTGGCAACCATGGATGATTACAAGACCAGTTTGAATAATGTTTATAGCGCTGGCGATTGCCGACGCGGTCAGTCTTTGGTTGTCTGGGCAATCAGGGAAGGCAGGCAGGCGGCTCGCTCCGTCGATCAGATGCTAATGGGGAAAACCAATTTGCCTCGCTAAAATTTGTTGGATTCGGTGCCTGATACGATGTGAATAAAGTTCTGTTACCAATCATGGATTTGGTGCAATAGACTTTACCTGTTTCTGGGTGTCAATTTCAATTTGCGCATTTTGATCTACAATATCAGGCGGTGATTCCGTTAAAAACCACTGTGCCTCATTGGCTATGACACCATAATGATCTATGCGACCAATGTGAGTTTTTGGCATGATTCCATCATTCACAAGTTCGTGGACTATAACGGCTTTTTTTTGTTTCTCCTTCGCATTTCGCCAATGATCGGCAAGCTGACCTCCACCATCAAGACCGGGGCTTGCCAAAGAATAAACAATTGTTCTCCCAGTTTTCGCCGGGTTATATTTAGGCGATAAAATCCTCGACATTTCAATACCAGGAAGAGATGCACCTAATGTATCGGTGCCAATACCAGTCAGTTTTCGAACAGCTTTGGTAACATAAAAGGCCAATTTGAGTTTGCCGGTTCTGTTCATATTTATACCATCAGAACGGCGCAATCGTTTGATTTGACCATTGATATCTGGTCCGGCTGAAACATACTGACCTTCCTCATTGGCAAATCCATCCCAGACATTAACGAAAAAGCCATTTGCGGATTCCGTATGCAACCGATAAATTTCGTTGAAGGCCAGATAATCGGCAGACACACCACTGGATTTTACCGGAGGTAAACCAACCCAAATCAAAGGAGTATTTTTACCCATAACTGCCTGTGCCAAATTCTTTATTCTTGTATTGTATATTTCAAGCCATGTATTGCTCAGTTTGTCATGTTTGCTACCCCTGACAGATATTTGTTTTCGATCATTCATTCCCCCAAGAAATACAACAGCTGCCGGTTTAATTTTATCAATATGTCTTGCGATTTCATCAGGCCAGTTTTTGACATCTATCCGCGCAAATCCAGAAAGTGCTTTCGATAGATCAACAACAGTAACGGCTGGATTATCCGCATATGTGTGCACCATACCCCATGCGAGGTCACCTGCCATGAAATCACCGGCAACTATTATTTTAAAGGCATCAGAATTTTTCCTCGATACAACCACGGCCGGCCTAGATTTTCTTACCCTCCGTTTTTTCTTATTCTTATACTTCTTCTTCTTCTTCCTCTTCAATTTAATGCGTTTTGCCTTGGTACGTCGATATTTTTTCTTAAGTGATCCGCGTTTTCCAAACAGCAAATTAAAAACATTTTTTTGTTTCTTAGATTTCTTGACCTGTGCGTAGGCTGGTGTGATCCAAAATGAAGCTTGTTGTGGCAACACAAATGATAGCCCAATCAACACCATAAGGATCAATTGCAGTTTTCGACCAGTAAATAATTTTGCCACGGTGCTCAAAAACAATTCCAATCGTGATCATCACCAAATTTCTCAGGAAAAAGGGATGGTTTGGGTTTCAGTTGGATACAATACAATATTAGTATCACTTTTTCTTCAGCTTTACCAAAAGTTCCCTCGATGCATAGCCATCAGATTTATATCCGAATTTTTTTTGGCTGGCCAGAATTGCCGCCCTGGATCCTGACCCAATATTACCATCAATTTCACCATCGTAAAAACCAAGGCGAACCAACTGCTTTTGCAAGACTTTAGCCTGGCTCTCTGATAATGGCGTATAACCGCGTGGCCATGGATGAAAAAATTCTTTGCCACCACGAATTCTGTCGGCAAGATGGCCCACAGCCAATGCATACATATCGGCATTATTATAACGTTTCAAGACAAAGAAGTTCCTTAGCATCAAAAATGCCGGTCCCTTGAAACCGCCAGGAAATTTTAACAGCGCTTTATCCTTGGAACGTGGAAAGGGTTTACCCCCCATCCTCTTCACACCAAGTTTTCGCCATTGCGCTATGGATCGGGATTTTCCAACATATTTTTTTGACTTCAAGCGTTTAGGAAGTTTGACTTCATATCCCCAGGTTTTGCCGGTTTTCCAACCGTTCTTTAACAAAAGATTTGCGGCGCTTGCCAGGGCATCAGGTGGTGAATTCCAAATATCTCGTTTCCCATTGCCGTCAATATCAACTGCCCATGCCTGATAACTTGTTGGGATAAATTGGGTATGACCCATTGCGCCTGCCCAGGACCCCAGTAGTCCCCTTGCACTGATATCTCCATCCTGAACAATTTTCATCGCAGCAACCAGTTGTGAACGAGCAAATCTGGCTCTTTTCCTGTCAGCAAAAGCCAGGGTTGCCAGTGCACCGACAACGTGGTGCAGTTTGTCAGTCTCTTTTAACGCTTCCCCATATGAAGATTCCATTGACCAGATAGCAATAAGGATATTTCTGTCAACACCGTATTTTTTTTCAATTTTGTTCAACCACCGATGATAATGTTTTTTATGTTTCTGACCATCACTGATAATTGATTCGCGAATTCTTTGGTCCAGATAATCCCAAATCTTGGAAGTAAACTCAGGTTGATATCTGGCAGAATCCAACACCAGGGAGATAGGTTTCTTGATTCCTCTAAATACCTGATCGTAGGTCTTTTTCCTGATACCTTTTTTAGCTGCAACAAAATAGAAGTCTTTGATCCATTTGCGAAATTCAGCATCAGTTTTCGCATGACCATCGCTGGCAAAGATTAAACTGGACACAATTAGACTGACCATCGAACAAAACAAAAAATACTTCTTTTTGTTTTTTGCAAATGGCAATTTAAATATCATGACAGACACCAGATCAATAAGTTTCACATCACAGACAATGCACTAAATTTCGTCAACAATTAGTTTAACATGAGCACTACTGCAGTGAATCTGAAATAGCGTGACATTTCCGGTTGCAACAAATTGACTTGAATGAGTTCTCTATATTGAATGATATGGAAGCGAGGGAATATCTTATGTCAAAGAATCACAAGACTATCTGGATCAAAAATCCCTTGGCAATTTTGGTTGATGAAGGAATTGAAGCCAACGGCGGTTTGGTCATTAAGGACGGCAGAATTGTTGAATTTATTAATCCTGGAAATTCACCAATCAACAAAATTGACGAAATTTATGATGCCGGTCGCCATGTAATAATTCCGGGATTGATCAATACCCACCACCATTTCTATCAAACCCTAACACGCGCCCACCCCCAGGCAATCAACAAAGAATTATTTGACTGGTTAAAAACACTATATCCAGTGTGGGCGAATGTTGTGAACAGGGAATCGTTTCGTCTGGCGACCAGATTGGCGCTGACGGAATTATTGATGTCTGGATGCACGACTGTTTCAGACCACCACTATCTTTATCCTACAGGCATTGAAGATGCGATGGACGTCCAGGCGGAGGAAGCAACGCGCCTGGGTATGCGCATGACGTTAAATAGGGGCTCAATGGATTTATCGGTCAAGGATGGCGGATTGCCACCTGATAGTGTTGTGCAGGATAAAGATGAGATTTTGATCGATTGCGAAAGGGTGATCAGCGCCTTTCATAATCCTGATGAAGGTGCAATGCTGCAGGTGGCGCTGGCTCCATGTTCACCATTTTCCGTAACGACAGCGCTAATGCGTGAAACAGCCGAGCTTGCGGAAAAATGTAATTGCCGTCTTCACACCCATTTAGGGGAAACTCATGATGAAGACGACTATTGCACCGAAAAATTCTCCTGCAGGCCCGTTGAATACCTTGAAGAAAATGGCTGGCTCAATCAACGCACGTGGCTCGCGCATGGTATTCATTTTGATGATTCTGAGATTTCAAGGCTAGGGCGGCATGGAGTGGGCATCTGTCATTGTCCAACTTCCAATATGGTTTTAGCCTCTGGCCAGTGCAGGACCCTGGAATTGGAAAAAGCCGGCGCCCCTGTTGGCCTGGGTGTGGACGGATCGGCCTCCAACGACAATTCTAATCTTATGGAGGGTGTGCGTCACGCCCTGATGATTAACCGCCTGACCTACGGAGCAGCATCGGTCACCCATAAAGACGCGTTGCGTTGGGCCACCGAAGGGTCAGCAAAGTGCCTGGGTCGCCATGATATCGGAAAAATTGACATTGGCTATCAAGCTGACCTTACCATGTATACATTGGATGAATTACGTTTTTCAGGAGCAGGTGATCCTTTGGCTGCATTGGTATTATGTGGCGCACACCGCGCAGACCGGGTAATGATTGCCGGGCAATGGAAGTTGATTGATGGTAATCCGTTGAATATGGATGTCGCCCAGTTAAGATATGAACACGGTAAGGCCGCCGGAGAATTTTCTCAGATAATTTCTGGCTTTTGACAAGTACGGTTAGGTAATGAAGCGATTTTGGAAAGAAATTAGCGAAAGAGAGAAATCTGATTTCGCCAGTTCCAACGCCACCAGCGACGATAAGAATTGGATTGCTGTTCTGCCGCTGGGTGCTACTGAACAGCACGGTCAACATTTACCCGTTGAAACGGATAGCCTGATCGCGGCAGGCATCGTTGAAAGATTAGCTGACCGATTATCAGTTGATGACAAGATCACCTTTTTACCGGTCGAAGAGGTTGGTTATTCACCAGAACACTTGGATTATTCGGGATCTCTCAGCCTGCCCTATGATGATGCGATCCAGCGCTGGCTCAAGATTGCTGCAGAGCTAAATTCATATGGCATCAGAAAACTGGTATTGCTCAACGCCCATGGTGGAAATTCACCGTTGATGACAATTGTTGCAACTGAATTGCGCATTCGGTATTCGATGCTCGCAGTGGCCACCAGTTGGACCCGGTTTGGCACTCCATCCCAATTGATTGAACCTGAAGAATTAGCCTTTGGCATCCATGGCGGTGATATCGAGACTTCTGTAATGCTGGCTATGCATCCCGATAAAGTGCACCTTGAAAAACTGAGATTGTTCCCTAGTTTCCAGGAGAAACTAGAAGAAAATAATCAATTCCTGCGCGCTTACGGAAAACACGCCTTTGGTTGGAAAATGCAAGATCTCAATCCGCAGGGTGTTGTTGGCAATGCAGCCATTGCAACAGTCGCCAAGGGGCAAAAGCTTATTGATCATTCAATTGACGGCCTGTTAAAGCTGATCCAGGAAGTTGATCAGTTTGATATCGCCAGGTTTGATCAGGCCGATCACACTATTAAGATGGACCGATTCAAATGAATGACGTGGCTACTCAAAACAAACAATCAGACGAAAAAGTGCCGGTCACAGTTTTAACCGGTTATCTTGGAGCCGGCAAAACGACTTTGTTAAACCGGATATTAACGCAAGATCACGGTCGCAAATATGCTGTTATCGTTAACGAGTTTGGCGAAATCGGAATCGATAATGACCTGATTGTCGATAGCGACGAAGAGATTTATGAAATGAACAATGGCTGTGTATGTTGCACAGTCCGGGGTGATCTAATACGGATCCTGCAAGGCCTGATGAAGCGCAAGGGGCGTTTTGATGCCATCATCTTGGAAACAACCGGCCTTGCTGATCCCGCGCCGGTAGCGCAGACATTTTTCATGGATGAAGATGTTCAGGCAAAAACCCGATTGGATGCGGTTGTCGCCCTGGTCGATGCAAAACACGTCATGGCAAGATTAGTAGACAGCCGTGAAGCCGAAGATCAAATCGCGTTTGCTGATGTATTGTTGTTGAATAAAATCGACCTGATAGACAATCAGGAAAAACCTGAACTGTTAAGAATACTCAAGAAAATCAACCCGCACGCGATGATCCATGAAACCACAAGAGCTGAAATATCTCTGGACCAAATTCTTCAGCGCAACGCATTTGATTTAGCCAGAATTCTCGATGACGATCCAAAATTTTTGAGCAAGCCGGATCATGACCATCATCACCACGATCACCAGTGCGGCCCAGACTGTGATCACGATAGCCACGTACATCATGATCATTCCAATGCTCAGGGTAATCTGGATCCCTCTGTTCATGGAACAACAATAGAAACAATATCACTGAGGGCGGGTGAGCTTGATCCCAACAAATTTCTGCCCTGGATTGAGAAAATTACCCAAATTGACGGACCGGGTATATTGCGCCTGAAGGGTATTGTCGCGTTTAAAGATGATCCCGACCGTTTTGTTGTGCAAGGAATCCATATGATCCTGGAAGGAGATTACCAAAAAGCCTGGCGATCAAATGAAAAACGATCCAGCCGACTGGTGTTTATTGGTCGAAATCTTGATCGCCAAAAACTTGAACGCACCTTCGCTGCCTGCGCGGTGTAATGATGTCCACTATCGCAAACCTTGAACCAGGTGCCTATACCCAGTGGGCAGGATTTCTAAACGACATTCCGACTTTCGCAGATGCTAAGGGTTTCATACGTCTGGTGGACGGCAAAGAAAAATCTGTTGATATTCACGACGGTCTGCTTTGTGCGGCATCTGATATTGATGGCAAATCTTTGGTAAGCGGTGGCGAGGACGGAATGATCTGCCGCTTATACGCCGATGGCAGTTCCAATATAGTTCATCAGGCGGAAACAAAATGGATTGACAAAATTGCCACGGGTCCCGCCGGTACCATTGCATATGGTTCAGGAAGAAGGGGCAAAATAATCCTGAAAAACGATGACATTCGCGAAATTAACATTGATCGCACCATTGAAGGTCTGGCTTTTGCCCCCAAAGGCATGAGACTGGCTATTTCCCGATATGACGGGATCGAGTTACAATGGATCAATTCAGATAGTCCCAATCAATTCCTGCAATGGAAGGGTGCTCATACAGGTGTAATGTTCTCACCCGATGGAACATATGTCATCTCACTGATGCAGGAAAATGCATTGCATGGCTGGCGATTGAGGGACAAGAAGCACATGCAGATGACAGGTTATCCCTCTAAAGTTTCATCAATGTCCTGGTCTCACAAGGGCAAATGGTTAGGTACATCTGGTGCACAGGCGGCAATTATCTGGCCATTTTCTGGAAAGGATGGCCCGATGGGGAAAGCACCCAGGGAATTGGGAGGAATGGGGAAAGTCATGGTTACACAGGTCTGCTTCCACCCAACCGCCGAGATGCTGGCTGTTGGTTACGAAAATGGTATGATCATGGCTGTTCGAATTGATGATGGACAAATTGTATCCTTGAGACGAGAAGGTCACGGAACGATTACAGCGATGAACTGGGATGAGGCCGGTACTCGTCTTGCTTTTGGCAGTGACGAGGGTGAGGCAGGTATAATTACACTAAGTTAGTAATTTCGTTATTTGATCACTCGTCCAATACAAACATGATCATTTGGTAAAACAATTTTCGCATTGACCATTCGCAACTCTAGTGATACAACTTGCGAATAGTTCGCATTATCATTCTCATTTGAGGCTTTTACATGTTCACTAAGAGTCTGTTCAAGAATACACAACAGGGTTTGATTTTGGTGTTTATTGGGACAAATCAAGTTTGAAGGCAACCAGCCTGCGGCACTCGATTTGTCCCAATGATCCCTCAAAATATGACCCGTCAAACCCTGTTGTGTATTCTTGAACCGACTCTAAGACTATCAATATCAGGCGGCAATTCCTGATTTTGATATTTATCAGGAAATCAGCCGTTACGGCTTCGTTTTGTGGAAAAACGCAAAAGACAACAAAAGCAGGATCTGATCGTAAATGACTAGTGTGGCCCTTATCACTGTTGCAGAAAAAATCATTGGCAAATTATTAGCCAACCACCGTAATGGGAAATCGCTTTCTGCTGGTGACCAGTTCCTTTCAAATCGACCAAGCCCAATACGATTGATTATTCTTGCGGCAATATTGATATTGTTTTTCTACGGTCCGCAAATGCGCACTCTTCTCACTGGTTCGATGGCAGATGCATTTCTGCAGGTCACAGTGTTCGTCGCAGCAACACTAGCCCTGGTTTTCTGGGTTGAAAACAAATTCTCTTTTTCACTGGGAGAGGTGATGCGGGAGAATTTACGCTGGCAACCGGCCATCGCCAGTGCATTGGGCGCATTGCCTGGTTGTGGGGGAGCTATCATTGTAGTCACCCAATTTACCAGGGGGTATGCAAGTTTCGGCGCTTTTATCGCCGTCCTTGTTGCTACCATGGGAGATGCGGCATTCTTGTTAATTGCACGTGACCCGGTTTCATTCTTGATTGTTTTATCAGTATCCCTGATTTGCGGAACATTGACCGGCATGATTGTAGATAAAATTCACGGTGCCGATTTTTTGGCTGTGGATGTAGCAACACAGAATAACGATGCAAACAAACAACTTCAAAAACAGATTCCACCATCCGGATTTTCAATGCATAAGTTAAAGTTCGTACATTTACTCTGGATTGCAATGGTAACGATAGGCCTTATTGCAGGAATTCTGCTGGCATTTCTCATAGATGTCGATAGCCTTCTTGGTCCCCTTGGCGGATATTCACCCTCCAGATGGTTTGGCTTTACCGGAGCATTGTTGAGTATTTCACTATGGGCACTTTCAAAAAGACCCATCAACTCAATCGGCGCAGATTCAGCTGCCAGCGACCCGCTTATCCTTAGAGTGATCAAAGATACCAATTTCGTAACAGGATGGGTCGTTGTCGCATTTTTGCTTTTTGAATTGGCTGTGACATTAGGCGGATTTGAAATTGGCGACCTTTTTAAAGGCTGGATGATGGTGACACCCCTCATAGCCATATTGGTTGGATTCATTCCTGGCTGCGGCCCGCAGATTGTTGTCACATCCCTATATCTGACCGGCGCCATCCCTTTTTCTGCACAATTGGCTAACTCGATCGCAAATGATGGTGATGCACTGTTTCCCGCGTTAGCGCTTGCCCCGCGTGCAGCGTTATTGGCAACAATTTATAGTGCAGTTCCTGCAGTAATTATTGGCTATGGCTGGATGTTCCTGATTGGTGGATAACTATTCAAAGCAACTTGCTGTGACCCGGGACAGGTTCAAACCAATGGCAATATCAATGCAATGCCCGAGTTTAGGTTGAACCGGCGTTTTATCTGGAATATGGGTTGATTTGAAAAATTATATAAACACGATCAGGACCCCATGGATAAACTTGAACATGCACCAACTAATCATCCGCAAACCGCGAATGGTAAAGTTGGAGTTGTGCTGATTAATCTGGGTACTCCCGAAGGTTATGATAAAAAGAACATGCGCCGCTATCTGCGTGAATTTCTGTCCGACCAAAGAGTAATCGAATGGTCACGCTGGTTTTGGTATCCAATCCTTTACGGTATCATTCTCAACACCCGTTCGAAAAAGTCAGGCGCCGCCTACAAAACCATATGGAACCGGGAGAAAGACGAATCTCCCCTTCGAACCTTCACGCGTGCACAGGCCGATAAGCTAGGTATTTCACTCAAAGGCAATTCAAATATCATCGTTGATTGGGCAATGCGATATGGAAACCCGTCAATTGGAGAAAAAATCGCCAAACTAAAGCAAGATGGTTGTGAGAGAATTTTGATATTCCCGCTCTACCCCCAATACAGTGCCTCAACCACGGCAACCGTCAACGACAAGGCATTTGAGGTGTTATCTTCCATGCGCTGGATGCCGGCGATCCGCATTGTATATGCCTATCATGACGAACCCGTTTATATAAAAGCACTGGCTGACTCGATCAGAAATCACTTGAAAAATCTTGATTTTGAACCGGAAAAAGTCATCGCTTCCTACCACGGTATTCCGCAAAGCTATTTCGACAAAGGTGATCCCTATCACTGCCATTGCCTTAAAACCACGCGCTTGCTTCGGGAAGAGCTGGGTTGGAGCGAAGATCAGTTGATCACCTGTTTTCAGTCTCGATTTGGACCGGAGGAATGGCTGAAACCTTATACAGACAAGACAATCAGCGACCTTGCGAGCCAGGGTATCAAAAATATTGCTGTATTAAATCCAGGATTTGTCTCAGATTGTCTGGAAACTCTAAAAGAAATTGCCGAGGAAGGTGCAGAGATATTCAAACACGCGGGTGGAAAGAACTTTACCCACATCCCTTGCCTCAATGATACACTAGAAGGTATGAGGGTGATTGAAGAGATTACCCGGCGCGAGTTAAGTGGCTGGGTCTAGCTGGCAAGAATGAAATCGCAACACGCCATTTAAGACATTGGAATAACATCGTAAAAATTTCTATAGCATTGCAAAATTTTGCCAGATACCTATATTTACGTATACCTGTGTCTGGACATATATTGGGAGATAATTAATGGATTTTAGCGGTTTTGATATTTCAGTCGGTATATTCGTACTGCTGGCAATATTGATAATTCTGGCGGGTGTTAAACAAATACCCCAAGGCAATGATTACACGGTTGAGAGGTTTGGCAAATACACGCGCACTCTTTCACCTGGCCTTAATCTGATCATCCCGTTTATTGATCGAATTGGACACAAGCTTAACATGATGGAACAGGTTCTCGATGTTCCAACACAGGAAGTGATCACCCGGGATAATGCTACAGTCAGCGCTGATGGGGTGATGTTTTTTCAGATACTTGACGCGGCGCAGGCTGCCTATGAGGTTCGCAATCTCGAACATGCCCTTCTAAACCTGACGATGACCAATATCCGTTCAGTTATGGGTTCAATGGATCTGGACGAGTTGCTTTCTAAACGCGATGAAATCAATACCCGCCTGCTGAGAGTAGTCGACACTGCTGCATCACCATGGGGTATCAAAGTGACTCGTATTGAAATCAAGGACATCAACCCGCCTTTGGATCTGGTTGAGGCCATGGGTCGTCAAATGAAAGCGGAACGACTTAAACGTGCCAGTATTTTGGAAGCAGAAGGGCAGCGGCAATCAGAAATACTGAAAGCGGAAGGGGACAAACAAGCCCAAATTCTGGAAGCAGAAGGCGAAAAAGAAGCCGCATTCAGGGCAGCTGAAGCCCGCGAGCGCGCGGCTGAGGCTGAGGCAAAAGCAACACAAATGGTGTCAGAAGCCATCGACAAAGGAAACTCACAGGCAATTAACTATTTTGTTGCCCAAAAATATGTCGAGGCTCTGGGTCAAATCGCTTCCGCTAACAATCAAAAAGTCATCATGTTACCCCTTGAAGCAACCACACTGCTGGGATCACTGGGCGGTATCGGTGAAATATCCAAAGATCTTTTTGGCAAGGACAACAAAGGCGCGGGTGGCGGATCGGGGTCGGTTCCCGTTTCTGGAACCCGTACCAAACCCGTATCAGGTTCATAATCAAGTATTGGAAGGGAATAACCGATGATTAAATCCCTGTTTCTTGAGTTGGGCGGATGGAGCTGGATGATTTTAGGCCTGGTACTGCTGATTCTTGAAATAGTCGTATCAGGAACTTTTTTGCTGTGGTTTGGCATTGCTGCTCTGGTTGTCGGTGTATTCACACTGGCATTAGCTGATGTGGCATTTTGGAGCTTGCAGGCTCAATGGATTTCTTTTGTTCTTTTATCGATTTTATTTGTCTTCGTCGGAAAAAGAATTCTAACAAAATACAAATCCACCCAAAGCGAGGAATTGCTACTCAATCAGCGCTCGCAGCAAATGATCGGACGTGAAGCTGTCCTGGTTGAGGCAATCGTTCAGGGCATTGGTCGCATTGAGATGGGCGACACCATCTGGCGGGTAACAGGTGAAGACGCGCCGGCTGGCACAAAAGTCAAAATTACCGGTCAAAGCGGTGGCACTGTGTTGGTGGTTGAGGCGGTATGAGTTTTGCTGAAATGTTAGGCGTTGCAATCCAGGTATCAAAACCTAAGCAACACCTGCCTTTAGTAAATCATGCATGTGAATAAGGCCGACCGGTTTGCCACCGTCTGTGACAAACAAGGTTGTAACCTTAATTTCATTCAACATGGCAACTGCCGTACTGGCGAGAGCAGAAGTGGCTATGACTTTGGGATTGATCGACATGACATCGCCAACTTTTAACCCTGACATATCCTGGTCAAAGTTCCGTCGTAGATCTCCATCCGTAATAATTCCAATTAGTTGACCTGCTGCATCAGTGGCACCAATACAACCAAAGCCCTTTTCGGTAATCAATTTGACAGCATTGGTCATCGAGGTATCAACATCGGCTAGTGGCAGTTCATCACCTTTATGCATGAGTTCCCCAATCTGGGTAAGATTGGCACCCAATTGCCCGCCAGGGTGGAAGTTCTTGAAATCAGCCGGCGAAAAGCCACGCGCTTCGAGCAGGGCAATTGCCAGCGCATCACCAACAACCAATTGCAAAACAGCAGATGTCGTCGGCGCCAGGCCCATCGGGCATGCCTCTTCCTCCCGCGGCAATATCAGGCAGATATCGGCCTCTCGTGCCAGTGACGAATCGGCAATTGAGGTTAAGGCAACGAGCGGTATATTGAAACGTCTGGAATAGGCCAATATGCCTTTTAACTCTGTCGTTTCTCCCGACCATGACATCGCCAGAATTGCATCATTGCGGGTTATCATTCCAAGATCACCATGATTGGCTTCCGCCGGGTGAACGAAAAATGCCGGAGTCCCCGTGGATGCAAAGGTTGCGGCAATTTTCGAACCAATATGACCACTTTTACCCATACCGGTAACAATCAGGCGACCAGACAATTTGGCAAACATTTCGACGGCTGCCAAAAATGATACCGCCATCTCTCCATCCAGGGAACGTTCAAGGGTTGCGAGGCCCTTTTTTTCTGTCGCAATTGTACGAACAGCAGAATTTATGATCTCGGAATTGCTCATGGAGGTTCGAATAACTGAAATATTGCGCTCTGGATACAAAATATTTGGGTAGCATTTGTTTTTATATCAGCGACCAACAACAAAAAGAATGCCTGGCAACAAAACGTTAACCACGATTCTTTACAATTTGGAAATAAACTAATTGATTCTATTGGATAGCTTGTTGTCACACTCAGCCCACGGACATTGCCCTGCCAAAGGCTTGTTGCCAAACAGCACTGGAACAAATGCATCATTGCTGATCCTGGTATCTGCGTTGTTTCTGGGTGGTATTCTGCCCGGTTCTGCTTTGGGACAAACCATTAACAACCAGACCAGTCAGAACGACATAGGTATCTCGCAGGATACCCAGACATCTCAAAATCTGATTTTATACGAGGATACGCCAAACGCCCAGACGGTTGCTCCCGTTGCACCAGAGCGTCAATCGCTTGAAGATAACATGGGTGCAGCACGGCGCACCAACATTCGCGCAAGCGAGGTAGAAGCCGGACTAAGACCCACGATTGAAGACGATCCCTATGAGCCCATTGGTATTCGAATAGGGACATTTAACCTGACGACAACTATAGAACAAGCCATAGGTTATACCACCAATCGACAAAATGCATCCCAGGGCGATAGTGGCCTGTTATCTGAAAGTGAAGCAAGCTTTCAGCTACAATCCAATTGGTCAAGACACAGCCTGGAGATAGCTGGCAACGGTAAATATGAAACCGACTTCGATTCGCAAATTGAGCCAAGCCCAAGCGCACAGATTGAAGCCCGCTTAATATTGGACCTGATTGATGGTTATGAAGTTACACTTGGGGCAGGCTACAATTACGAACATGAAGAAGCATCAAGCGTCAACCTGACCCAGGCAACCATTGGCGAGCCCGGCATCCATTCATATGGCACATTTGCTCAAGTGGAGCGCAGCGGGCAGCGACTGGGATTTATCCTTCGCGGCGGAATCGAACGAGAAACCTATGAAAGCGCACAATTGGCCGGTGGTGGCACGCTTTCTCAAGCCGATCGTGCATACACATCCTACGTTCTCCAAACCCGTTTATCCTATAACAATAATCTGGCACTTAGCCCGTTCATCCAGGCAAACTACACTACAAATATCTACGATTTACACCTCGACAGAAATGGTGAGCAACGCGACAACACGTTTTACGAGTTGCGCGGTGGGTTTTCGGTCAATTTGTCAGAAAAGCTGGTTGGGGAAATCTCTGCCGGATATATCAATCAGACCTATGCCGAACCGGGACTTGTTGCATTGTCTGGGCTCGCAATCGATTCAAACATCAATTGGTCGCCTCAGCGTGATACAAATATCGAATTGACACTGGCATCGGAACTAGCCAGTTCCACCAATTCAGGTGACAGTGGTGCAATAACCTATGAAGGCAGTATCTCTTTTAAACGACGCATAAGGGACAATCTTGAACTAAAAGCCGGAATTGGTATCGAACACACAAACTATGAAGGTCTGGAGCAGATAGACACGACCTACAATGCGCAGCTGGGCATTGAGCACTGGATTAATCGCGCACTATCGCTAACCGGCCGACTTGCCTATGAAACACTGGATTCAAGTAAACCGGATTCATCTTATGATGATGCGTCAGTAATGGTCGGTGTCAAGTTCCAACGATAAACCCTCACTCTGTAGAAAAATGATTCAACCTGCGATCTGATAATCCTGTTCAGGCAGAACTTCTGCCAGTATTCTTTTTAATTCCACCCGAAGATTACCATTCAGATCTTCCTGAGTCATGGCAATGGCAACATTCGCGGTAATAAAGCCTTCCCTGGAACCACAATCAAACGTACGACCAGCAAATCGAAATCCATAAAATTTTTGGGATTTTGCCAGTTTTATCATCGCATCAGTAATCTGGATTTCGCCCCCCGCACCTTTTTCATGGCCACTCAGAATATCAAAAATCTCCGGCTGCAATATATACCGGCCATTGATAAATAAATTAGACGGCGCGCTTCCAGGTTCTGGTTTTTCGACCATATTGGTGATCTCAAATCCACCTTCAACATTGTTACCGGTCTCAACCACACCATATTTATGAGTTTCTTCCCAGGCCACTTCTTCCGTCGCGATAATATTCCCACCCGTTTCATTGTACAATTCCACCATCGATGACAGGCAACCCTTTCTATCCTGCATGACCATATCTGGAAGCAGCAGGGCGAAGGGCTCGTCACCAATGATATCGCGTGCGCACCACACCGCATGGCCTAAGCCCAGCGGTGATTGCTGGCGGGTAAAACTGGTCTGCCCGGCTAATGGCAATGAACTGG
Source organism: Hyphomicrobiales bacterium (assembly GCA_024224595.1). GTDB lineage: Bacteria > Pseudomonadota > Alphaproteobacteria > Rhizobiales > Rhizobiaceae > JAAEMP01. Next base: position 1,521 of record JAAENI010000183.1, on the reverse strand, counting down.
CTAGTAAATCCAGAGCATCCTGCTTGCCACGCTGACGAAGGGTATGCTCCAGTTCGACCTGGATATCAAAATGGTCCTCGATCACCGCCTTATTGCGCCCTGTTACAAATACAAAGTGTTCAATACCTGCTGCGCGCGCCTCTTCCACAGCGTATTGGATCACCGGCTTGTCAACTATAGTCAGCATCTCCTTGGGAACCGACTTGGTAGCAGGTAGAAAACGGGTGCCAAGCCCGGCAACCGGAAATACTGCTTTTCTAACAGGTTTAATATCAGCCATCCGTCACTTCCATTCTTTCCAAAGAATTATCGCTTCTTGTTAAGGATATTTAGCGCCATTGGTCAATAAACAACGGCTTAATTGGATAAAATGCCACTCAACCGTTTATTTAATCCTAATATTTTAGTGATAGTCCTGACCGCCAAAGTGATTAACACAGGAATACATTATGTCTGTATTAGTAACCGGAGGTGCTGGATATATCGGCAGTCACATGGTTTGGGAATTGCTCGACCATGGTGAAGAAGTGGTTGTCTTGGATAACCTGTCCACAGGGTTTCGATGGGCTGTGGCCGACCGCGCCAAATTTATCGAAGGCGATATCGCCGATCAGCGACTGGTTGAAAATATCATTCTCGATGACAAAATCGATACGATCATTCATTTTGCCGGCTCTGTTGTCGTGCCTGAATCAATCAAAAACCCGTTGAAATATTATGACAACAATACCGGAAAATCGCGTTCCCTTGTCCAGGCTGCGGTTAATTGCGGTATAGATAAATTCATATTTTCATCCACCGCGGCAGTCTATGGCCTGCCGGAAAATTCAAACCCGGTGCTTGAAAATGCGGTCCTCACACCAATGTCACCTTATGGCTCGTCAAAGCTGATGACAGAAATGATGATTCGCGATGTCGCCAATGCCTATGATCTTCGTTATGTCATGCTGCGTTATTTTAATGTCGCTGGCGCTGATGGTGCAGGAAGAGTAGGCCTTTCCACGGAAGGTGCCACCCACCTGATCAAGCTGGCCTGCGAAGCAGCGCTTGGTCGCCGGCCCTATCTGGAAATCTACGGCACAGATTATGACACACCAGATGGCAGCGGTGTTCGTGACTTCATTCACATATCCGATCTCGTCAACGCCCATTACTATGCGCTCAATTTCCTGCGTGAAGGCGGATTGAAATTTACCGCCAATTGCGGCTACTCCAAAGGCTATTCTGTTCTGGAAGTGATTGAGGCCGTAAAACGCGTTTCCGGCTGCGATTTCGAAATTCGCCACGCCCCAAGGCGTGAAGGTGATATCGGATCAATCATCGCGAATGCCGACCGCCTGATGTCCCGCCTGGGCTGGTCTCCCAAATACGATAATCTGGATTATATCATCGCCACAGCGCTGGCCTGGGAAGGCAATCTGATAGAATACAAAAAACAGGCATAGCCGACAAAATATCACCATCACTGACTTGACGCCAATGTTGTTTCATGGTGTATCGCTTGGCAGTTGATCAAGCAAT
>JAAENI010000182.1 GCA_024224595.1 Hyphomicrobiales bacterium | reverse complement strand
GTTGATTTAGATGAGATATTGACCACCATTGAGCAGGCCTATCTGAAAAAAGCCATGGAGATTGCTGGCGGCAACAAGAGCAAGGCCTCAGACTATCTGAACCTGAGCCTTCGCTCCATGCGCTACAGGCTTGATAAAACAGATTTTATTGAATAATGAATGCAGGCGCGGTTTGTTTTTTTATAAAGAACCGGCGCAATAGTTCCATCTACTCCTCTTCGCAGCTATAGGATGCGTTATGGGTTAGATATGCTCAAATTTTATCGTTGCAATTTTGTTAAAAAGGGGATTTAATCCTGTAATTTCCAGGATTGTATTCCCGATTTTGTGTTTAAAGGGTTCTCTTCATCAATTCTTGTAATTTCACTGGTGCTCGATTGGACAAAAACAGAAGATCCCGATTGGCTTCCGACATGAATATTTGGAGGAGTCGCCATTCCTTTTCCAAGGCTTATGTTCGGTATGGCCAGGTATTTGGTGTTACCGCCAACTGTCACTGCAGTGGTGCCAAGCACGCCACTGTGATGCGCTGTGCCGGTTTCATAATAGAGCGCCCAAAACATGCTCTCACCCCCGGCAGAACAGATATCGGATTTGGGGATAAACGTTGTAAAAGAGAGAAGACCACCAATCAAAGCAGCCTGCCCCAAATTCCTTTCACCAGTGCCTGTTGTAAAATCCAGAAACCAACCATCTTTTATAGATTGATCTGCAAGCAAGCTATCCCAATCACTAGCGGACGACCCATCCACGGATTGATCTGAATAGACTTTAAAACCGGTAACATCTATTAAATTTATTTCTGCCAATTCCGTCCAATTTTTAACACCGATATTTGTCACTGGTTCCTTAAGTCCGTAAAAACGATGTTGGCTAGTGTCAATTTTGTCACTTGAATTAAAAAAACGACCTGTTCCAAAAAACACCCAGTTTTTGCCATCATTATCCTTCCCTACGGCAGGTGCAGCAGAGATCGGTTTGTCTGGGTTCAGCAGGACACTGTCACCGTCCCAAAGCTGTGAATTATTTTGATCATTGATGACGATCCTCCGAAGTTTTCCACCCCAGCCTGCACCTGAGTCTCCATTGATGGTCCCAAAATAGAGAGTATCTGCATTATAATCCAGATCAAAATCTACAGAGACAGGGGTACTTACAAACGTATTGGTATCGAAGGCGGCATAATTGGTAAGTCCAGCGGCTAAATTTCCGGAGGTGTCTAATGTCTGCAGTTGGTTATCAGATGCCAGTTTAACCAGATCAAGCAGGAAAAACTGACCGGGCTGAAGGCTTTTGACCTCGGTGATGATCTCATCGTCATATTCACCATCTGCTGTATTTACAGTACCGGGATCGCCATTGCTGTCCGCTGGTCCGGAACCAAAGGCCAGATACCATTTGTTCTCGCCGGAAGCGGAATCTTCGTAAATCCCGTCATGGTCGCCGTCTTTCATGGTAATAACGGTGGGGTAACTGGTGGCAAAGCCCATGTTGGGCATGGTGATCTCGGAGAGCAGTTTAGGTGCAGCCTCCGGATTTGTGATATCAAAAATCATGAATGCGGATTTCATGGTGGGATCCACACCATCACCATCACTGGTCACCATATCCGGAGTACTTCCATCAGTTTTGTCCATATCGGCAATTATTGAACCGCCGCCCAGATTCATCCCGATCACCATTACAGTGCCCCAGCCGCCGGGGTGTATGCAGCCTGCATCAGTCACATTAGAACATTGTGTTTCTTAAGTAAATATCTTGGCATCGAAAATGCGTGGTTTCTGATCTACGTAATAGACGTGGTTTTTTTCGTTATAGGTTGACTGGGTCAACCAATAGAGGTGCGGCAGCAGATTAAACGGCACGTACGCCCACAATTCGGCTCCCAACTCAGGCTTGGTTGCATCCTGACAGTTTGTAAAATCACTTGATCTGCAAAATCGTTTTGTTTGCGGGTCGTAAAAACCGGCATTAAACGCATGCACCATGCCATCATTTGCGCCTGAATAGATAACTTGTCTTCTTTTATGATATTTAGCGGCAAATGAGGCGTAACTCGGATCGCGGTACAGCAGGTGAAAGTTCTCGGCCGGGCGCCCGACCAGGGTCGGGGTTGAGTAGACAATATCGCCCAGGCGCCATGTTTCAATAGTGCCGTCTTCGTCGTAATCAAATTGGCGGGAACGCATTTCAGTGCCATCTATGTCAACCCCGCTATTCTGTAGCGGCAGGGTGTTGCAGTCCCCAGCATCATTTGAGTTAACGCAATCCGAACCACGAATATAGTTAATCTGCCGCTTGGACTGCACTCTTAAAAAGCTTTTTAATTCGGTTGCAGACAAGCTGGAAATTTCAGTCGGGGTGTCGGCAAAAGAGGGGTAAAGATGCAGAAAGGGATATATTTTGTCGGCATTGGTCAGATCAGCCTCAGAAGGAATAGCGGCGCTGGTAAAATCCATCACCTCGCCTGAATCAACAATGTTGTCACTATCGCCATCGACCCATGTAAAAATGTACCGTTCCCTTGCAGAGGATAGATAAAATCTCTGGCTTTCAGCGCTGGCATCACTGATTTCGTTTAACCAGTTGGACGTGTTCCACAAATAATTAAGATCATCAAGGTCAGCAGTATCGACAAAAGCGTCATAACAGGTAGTGTCCGGTTTTTTAGGACAGGTTGTGGTATCTAAATTAAGTCTCTGATCACCGTCTCCGTCAAGATAGCGGTTTGCGGTACCGTCTTCGTTGAATACAATAAAATAGTCATCTATTAAATCCAGCTGATCGTTGTTGTTGGTATCTTCACGCATATTACCATATGCATCAACCAGTAGGGAATGGAGCTGCCCTACCCAGAAGGCCTCGTTATTGCTGTCTTTCAGGCTGGGGAAAAAAAGCCGATTGATAGATAGCACCCTCACCGCTGCGGGTGTTGGAGATAACCGAAGCCGCTGTTCCGGATGAACGGCTGAGGATATCGGTAAAGGCATTGGTGAGCTGATTTTTCAGCTCACGTCCGTCTTCGGCTGCATAGGCCTTCCCACCACCGTTATTCGCAGTATCAACCAAAATCTGTTTTAAAGTATCAGAACCAAAGCCAACGGTATAGGTGACCAGGTTTTGGTCGCCGTCCAGGTTTGCATCCGAACGAAGGTCGCGATCCCCGGTAGTGTTATATGAGCTTTGATCAACAACTGAATTGGCCCATAGGGCTAAATCATCCAAAGCATCGCCTCCTCTTTTTGGTAAATTCGCGTCAATGCTTGGAGTTTCAGAACCAGTTGAATTACCATCATAATCCAAACTGCCGTCAACACTCCCGCTATAATCATCTGTACCGCTTTTATAACCCGGGATGTAGTAGTCTCTGTATGGCTCGCCGTCAGTAAATACCAGTACATAGGATTGCGCACATTTCACAAGTCCGGGGTCGTTTTCTACGCCGTCACCATTTGAATCTTTGAAATAATACGGATCCCAATCATTGCTAACATCATAGGCTTCACCGGCACCGTTAACACCCGGATAGTATGGTGTTTTCTGCTGAAAATAACGTATAACTTCATAATAGTTCTCGGCCAGGGGTGTTGTCCCCCAAACCAATGGATAGTGTTCTATAACATCCACAATATCGTCGATATCTGCCGCAACAGGAGTCTCAACGGTACGAAACGTTGTGTTTGCCGCATCTTTCACAAAGGGGTTTAAAGGGATGCTGGGTTTCATGGTGCCGCCATGAAATTTTTCACCATTATAGAAATCGCTATCTTTCTTATAATTGTAAAAACTGACTCCCAAACGAACCTTATCCTGGATATCATGCAATAACCCTTCAGGCTCTTCTTCTACAATAAGAGCTATGTTGAACTCCACGGAAGTCATAGGGGAGATAACAGCATAGCCTACAGTTTCATCTGAATGTGCCACCTCTGAATCATCAGACTGTTCTTCTTCCACAAAAATATCGACACTGTCAGTGCCGAGGTCTTGATAGCGCAAAACGGCAGGATCAGTGCCATTGGTTGTTTGCATAGCGGCTAAAAATGATGGATTAATACCAGTATCTGTAAATGAAATGGTGGCCCAATTTTCATTGACTCCCGTTTTGGTACCAACCTGAAAAGCAGTGTTGCTTCCATCATTGTAGCTGCCGGCATCAAGAGCTATATAAGATACAGTTTCTGTACTGTGAGCCCCGCCATTTTCTTCTTCTTGAAGCGTTATGGAAAAGCTGTTCGTGGTAATATTTTTCTGTCTGGTTGTTACAGAGTTGGGGTCATTGTTTGTCGTGACGCTGCTGAACACCACAGGAACGACAGTGTAACCGGCACCACTGATATCCACGTTTGTATCGGAGGTGTCAACACTCTTTGTGCCGGCGACAATGATCTGACCGCCGGTTAACACATGGGTACCTTTTTCAAAGACAAGATATGATACATCTTCACCGGTGTGTCCGCCATCATCGTATTCCCACTCTTCGATGCGGATTTTAAAAGTATCAGCAGAGGCGTCAACTGATTTTATTCTGGCCACCGAAGGATCAGCACCATAATAGGAGAGTGGGATTGCGACAACCACAGGATCAGTGTAATCGTGGGTAAGGGAAACAGTGAGCCAGTTGCCCGCTTTTGCATCTGCACCCACGCGTGAAAGAGTGCCATATTCTCCTATATCAGTCCCGACACTATTCTGAATAGGGGTGGGCTGAAGGGCTGGAATTGAAACCTCCAGTTTTGCATATGGGTCATATGTTGCTGTTGCGGTTCCTGGTTCTGCGGGGCTGAACACTATAAAAGGCGTGCTATCCGGGAATGGCGTATAGGTTTGACTGGCTGAATAGGTGCGGTGCAGGGCTGGATCTCTACGCTCGTTGTTTGCCACAATTTTCCACTCCAGATCACCGCCGTCGCCGCTAAGGTAGTCATGGCCGTTGCGGTCTTCAACTTTCCCCCCGACCATAACCTTACGTGCAGCATCAATTCTACGGGTCACCAGCCAATTTAAAAAACTGCCGCTCCAGCAGTTGTTACCTGAACCAATGGTGCAGCCGCTATCCTCAACAAAGGCTCCGGGAGTTGCTGAAACAGTGACATTGTAAGGAGTACCGTTATATCCATCTGCATCCAAGGTAATTGAGGAATCGTACTTGTAGTTCTTGGTACCTTCAAACATGCCGTAGTAGACCTTGCTGTTATCAAATCCTGATTCCGCCAGACTATGTTTCATACTACCTGAGTTGTCCAGCATAAACATTACATTGGGCAGCACTTCAATACTGAGAAAAGGAGGTATGGCGTTATACTGCGCCATTGTGGCAGCAAATAGACCTGTTGCGCTGTTTAATACACCGAATACTATTAAAACGATGATATGGATTTTTTTTTTATTCATTATTTCTCTATCTCCCATTGAAACTTTAATGAAACATGTAACGATTTTAAATCAAGACACGGATATAGCCTTAATATTTGCAAGTGCCCTCCAGCCCGATGACATGTCGGTAATTGATCATAATCG
>JAAENI010000181.1 GCA_024224595.1 Hyphomicrobiales bacterium | reverse complement strand
TGGGGCAGTGAATACCGCCCGATCTACACACCGATAGAGTGTGGGCTGGATCGATTTGTCAAAAACAACAAGGATGAGGATTTTGTAGGTAAAAAAGCACTGGTAGAGAGGAGCCTAAATCAGGATGTTCGGCTTTGTACTTTTGTTGTGGATGTTGATCAGGCAGACGCTGTTTCCGATGAGCCAATTTATTTTAACGGTGAAGTAAAAGGCTGGATCACATCTGCGGGATTTGCACATGCTTCCAATGTTTCCGTTGCAATGGGTTATGTTCCTGCTGAAATCGCTAGTGAACAAAATGGATGGGAAATCGAAATCATCGGAAAACGCCACAAAGCCAAAATACAAAATGAACCCCTGTTTGACCCCAATGGATCGCGGATGCGGAGTTAAAACGATGAATGATTTATCGGAACCAAGAACCAGACGTGGGCGAAGAGGTGTTGGTGGCGGTAAAGCGCCCATCGAGCAATTACCATGGAAACAGCCGCAGTTACATATACCTCCAGTAGAACTCCTCAACGAAGAACAACTGGACACTATCCACCTTGCGTCATTGAAAATTTTGCGGGATATTGGCATGGAGTTCATGTCGGCAGATGCCCGCAGGCGACTGAAGAATATCGGTGCAGATGTAGATGAAGATACGCACATGGTGCGCTTTGATCCTGATCTGGTTGAAGAATTGATCACTACAGCACCTTCTACCTTTACCTTTCACTCGCGAAATACAGAAAAAAATCTCATCGTTGGTGGAAATTACATCACCAATGGTTGTGTATCCAGTCCACCTAATGTCAGTGATATGGACAATGGCAGACGACCTGGTACAATAGTTGATTTTCAAAACCTGCTGCGTCTATCCCAATATTTTAATATCATTCACATGATTGGTGGTTACCCGGTTGAGCCCATGGACCGTGCAGTTTCCACTCGTCATTTGTATAATACCAAAGATATGCTGACACTGACTGATAAAGCGATATCGTGTTATTGTGTGTGGGGTAAAAAGGTCTCTGATGCTATTGAGATGATTAGAATTGCCCGGGGTTGCAGCGATGAGCAACTGGAGCAGGAACCCTCGAGTTTCACGGTAATTAATACTAACTCTCCATTAAAATTTGATGGTGCGATGCTTGATGGGCTGATTGAGATGTCGTCGCGCAATCAAATTGTTTGTGTAACTCCGTTTACTCTTGCCGGTGCAATGGCCCCTGTTTCACTGGCAGGTGCCTTAGCCCAGCAAAATGCCGAAGCCCTGGCTGGGTTAATGATGAGCCAGATAGTGCGTAAAGGTGCGCCATTTGTTTATGGTGGATTTACCTCAAATGTTGACATGAAATCCGGGGCTCCGGCTTTTGGAACGCCTGAATATATGAAAACTGCAATAATCGGCGGGCAATTAGCCCGACGCTACAATGTTCCCTACCGAACATCAGGTGTAAATGCAGCCAATACCGTTGATGCACAGGCGGCTTATGAATCGGTATTTTCTCTTTGGGGAACAACCATGGGTGGTGGAAATATTATCAAGCATGCGGCTGGCTGGATGGAAGGTGGTCTGGTTGCATCTTATGAGAAGCTCATTCTCGATGTTGATCTGTTGCAGATGGTATCTGAATTTCTCGAACCGATTGTCGTTGATGAATCGACCCTGGGATTTGATTCAATTGTTGAAGCAGGAGTAGGGGGGCACTTTTTTGGCACCAGTCATACCCAGGAGCGCTATCGGGACGCGTTTTATTCACCGATGATTTCTGACTGGAGGAATCATGAGAGTTGGCTGGAAAACGGATCACCTCAAAGTTGGCAAAAAGCCAATCAGATTTGGAAACAGGTGCTGGAAGAATATGAGGAGCCACCCATAGACGCTTCAATCGTTGAAGAACTCGACCGGTTTATCGCGCTTCGCGTTGAAGAAGGTGGAGTTGGTGTAGGCTATTAGGACAAGAATGCATTTGGCAGGAACAAGGAAATAACATTGTGTTGAAGATTTTTTCTGATGAACGCAAAGTTGAGTATGCGAATTGCGAAGCTGCAGACAAGCCATTGGTCAATCCGATTGATGCGGAGACTCTTTCCAGAGTTCGCGCCTATCGTCATGAACGTATAAGACAGAAATTGATAGAGCACGATTGCGCAGCCATTTTGTTGTATGATCCGCTGAATATTCGCTATGCCACTGATTGTTCTGATATGCAGGTCTGGACAATGCACAATGCATCTCGTTATGTCATTGTCTGTGCGGATGGTCCAACAATCTGTTTTGAATACAAGAATGCCATGCATCTGGCCGAGGGGTTGGACAAGGTTGATGAAGTTCGCCCGGCTGTTAGCTGGTTTTATTTTGGTGCCGGGTCACTTGTCGCGGAAAAAGCTAAACTCTGGGCTGATGAGGTTGCAGATGTTGTTCGTCAACATGGTGGCGGAAATATGCGCCTGGCTGTCGATAAAATGGAACCTGAAGGTGTTGATGCCTTAAGAGCACTAAATATTGAAATTGTTGAGGGCCAGGAACTGACCGAAACAGCTCGCATGATTAAATCCGCTGATGAGATTGAAATCATGCGCTGGACCATTCGGGTATGCGAGCAGGGCATGTGGCGCATGCGCGAGAATTCAGTCGCCGGAAAATCTGAAAATGAAATCTGGGCAGAACTCCATTACGAAAATATCAGGAATGGTGGTGAGTGGATCGAAACACGGTTGTTGGCCATCGGCCAACGTACGAATCCCTGGTTTCAGGAATGTTCCAGCCACATTGGCAAAGACGGCGATTTGCTCTCGTTTGATACTGATCTAGTGGGACCTTATGGTTATTGCTCAGATATTTCACGCTCATGGACCATTGGTCTTGTCCCACCCACTGACGGGCAGCGCCGGATTTATGAATTTGCCAGGAGCGAAATTGAACACAATATGGCGCTGATCAAACCCGGGATGAGTTTTGCGGAATTTTCAGCAAAATCCAAACGCATCCCTTCTGAGTATCATGACAATCGTTATTCCTGTGCGTTTCATGGTGTGGGATTGTGTGATGAATATCCTGCTGTTCCAACCCATGTGGATTTTGAACAGGGTCGGGGGTATCCGGGAAGAATTGAAAAAGGCATGGTGTTATGTGTGGAGAGTTGTACCGGACTCAATGATGGTCCGGAATGTGTAAAACTGGAGACACAGGTTTTGGTGGGTGAGAATGGTGTCGAACAGCTTGATAATTTTCCGTTTGAAGATTGGTGATAATTTTCGAAAAATTTTGACAATGCTCGTTGGGAGTGGGCTACAATTTTGCTTGTAATCGCATGTTATTCGATATGACTAGTTTCAACAGCAAGTTTTCAGTTGATGGTAACATCCTTTGGCATTGTAAGTGCCGGGTTGATGCTGTTTTTGGTAACAGCCATAGTTACCGCCTTTCATAGTTCAATTCAGCATGAAGTGGTCCACGATCATCCAACTCCTTATCCTTTGCTCAATGAAGCATTGATATTTCCTTCTCTGATTTTAGTATATCCTTTTCGCCGGTACCGGGAATTACACCTTACGCATCATATTGTTGAAAATCTGACAGATCCTAATGATGATCCGGAAAGCTATTTCTGGCCCATGTGTGACAGGAACAAAATGGGTCAGGTAATGAAAGTGTTGCTTGCCGCCAACAATACTTTTGTTGGTCAAATGATATTGGGTCCGCCCTGGGCCTGCTTGGTTTTTACCGTACTGAATTTCACAGACTGGTGGGTGATGAAAAAGATGTACGCAAAGCATGGATACTTCACATAGTTCATCATGCTCATCCCCGTGTTGCCTGGAATAATTTGCCGAAACTTTATCGTGAACGAAGAGAGCAATATTTGAGTGCCAACGGCAATTATCTGTTCGATGGTTATTGGCAGATTGTAAAGCAGTTTTCTTTTCACAAAAAGCAACCGGTTTTCCATCCGATATTGCGACCGGATACCGAGGAACCTGCAAACAAATTACCCGTAACATGATTGCATCATTACCGATGTATGACTGGCCAGAGGTGCATCATATTCATGATGAGTTTTGGCGCTTGTTGTGCAACAATTTGTCGACAGGAGGAATTGATTCACCGCAACATTTATCACGGTCAGATCATGAAGATAGCGACTGGTTGTTGCCGGAATTACTTTTCAGCCAGACATGCGGGTATCCATTTTCCACATTTTTGAACGGAAAAGTTCAATATCTGACCACACCGGTGTTTGATGTTGCGGGATGTGAAGAGGGATATTATTCCAGCGCGTTGGTTGCGCATCAGGATGCCGACATTGGCAAGAAAAACATGCGAGGTAAGAAATTCACTTACAATTCCACACTATCGTGGTCAGGATATCAAACGGTTATTCGGGAGTATGGGGCTCTTGAAGAATTTTTAGTTCACTGATCGAGAGCGAGGGGCATCGCAATTCTGCCCGATTGGTTGCAGCGGGAAAAGCAGATGTTGCTGCTCTTGATGCTGTATGCTGGCATTTGTTGCAATATTATGAGTCGGAAACGGCCGATTACCTCAAAGTTGTTACCTGGACAAAAATGTATCCCTCGATACCATTTATCACTTCTCTCAATACATCTGAGCCCATTGCACAAAATCTTGTTATCGCAACAAAAGAAGTCATTACCAGCGCTGAATTTGCCAATATCAGAGGCCATTTACCTTTGGTAGATTGCAAGAAAATTGATCCGGAAATCTATATGGAATTGAGACGGGAAAGCTGATAATCCCGACCGCGAGAATTCGCAACAACTTGATTCAGCTAAATCACTTTATCCAGCACTTCTTTGAGCCTTGCGACCGTTGCATCAATATTGTTTAATTTGTCCAATCCAAAAAGTCCCAGGCGAAACGTCTGGAAGTCGGCTGGTTCGTCGCATTGTAATGGAACACCGGCGGCAATCTGCATCCCCTGATCTACAAATTTGCTACCATTTTTCAGGTCAGGATCATCGGTGTAGACCACGACCACGCCCGGAGCTTCAAAGCCTTTTGCAGCGACACTTTTCACGCCCATTTTGGTTAATAATTCGCGAACTTTGAAACCAAGCTCCAGTTGTTGCTGACATACTTTGTCAAAACCATATTCTTCGGTCTCTTTCATTATATCGCGAAAGCGAACCAGAGCATCGGTAGGCATTGTTGCATGATAGGCATGGCCGCCGTTTTCAAAGGCATTCATGATTTCCAGCCATTTTTTCAGATCACAGGCAAAGCTGGTGGATGAAGTAGTACTGACCAGATTTTCAGCATTTTCATTCATCATCACAAGTCCGGCGGCAGGTGAGGCACTCCAGCCTTTTTGCGGTGCACTGATTAGAACATCAATGCCGATATCTTTCATATCAAGCCATACAGTGCCAGAAGCGATGCAATCCAGTACGAACAAACCATCCACTTCGTGAATGGCATCAGCTATCGCCTTCATGTAGCCTTCGGGTAATATCATTCCTGATGAAGTTTCCACGTGCGGTGCAAAAACCAGATCCGGCTTTTCTGATTTAATTGTCGCAACTACTTCTTCTATTGGAGGAGGGGTAAAGGGTTCCTGTCGATTGTCACTTTGACGCCTCGCTTTGAGTACAATTGAAGAGGATGGAATAGATCCGGCGTCAAAAATCTGGGTCCAGCGGAAGGAAAACCAGCCGTTGCGAATAACCAGGCATTTTTTGCCTGTCGCAATCTGTCGGGCCACGGCCTCCATAGCGTAAGTGCCGCCACCAGGAACTACCGCTACTGCATCTGCTTTGTAAACAGATTTCAGTGTTTGCGAAATGTCACGCATCACCTGCTGGAAAGATTGAGACATATGATTGAGTGAACGATCTGTGAATACAACGGAAAATTCTGATAATCCTCCGGGATCGACATCGGGTAACAGTGCAGACATGGGAAACCTTTACTTTGTAATACGGATTGTTGTGATTTGCTGTTTTTACATTTTTGAAATAATCATCGAAACAGGGCTAGTTTTGTTCGGGCTCGATTTTGAATTCCGCGGTGCCCTGATAGACCTCCCGTTGATCAGGTGATACCTCATTTTCGTCGTAGACACCAAGCAGCACGCCGTCTTTTTTGCGCTTGTTGCGTGAATTCAGGATACTTTCATCACTTATTGTGGTGCGTTGCGATTGTCGGCGGCTCCAGTTGGCAAGATGGCGATAAAATTCTTCAATTATTCCAGCATAATTATTATCGTCTCCCAAATCATTGCATTCATCCGGGTCGTTTATCAAATCGAACAACATTGGTCTAAAACCCCCTTCGGCATGAATGAGTTTCCAATCCTTGTTGCAAATCATGAACAATCTTGCATCGCGCGGAGTTAAATCCAGTTCTGCCGCCATGGTAGTTGCAGAATAATCATATTCGCTAACGGCAAACCCCCGCCAGTTTGAGGGTGGATGGTTGTGCAAAAATGGATTGAGCGAGCGACCTTCCAGAATGTGATTGGGGATTTTGGCACCAAAAAATTCCAGAAAAGTCGGTGCAAGATCAATGCTCTCGACCAATTCATCGCATACGGTACCGCGAGTGGTATCGGCCGAGGGTGATGGGTCATATATTATCAGGGGTATTTTGACAGATGGTTCGTGCAGCATCCCCTTTTCACCCAGATGATGATCGCCCAGATAATCGCCGTGGTCCGAGGTTATGATAATCATCGTGTTTTCCATCTGACCGGTTTGTTCCAGATGCGAAAACAATCGACCCATCTGATCATCACATTGTTTGATCAACCCCATATAAGCAGGAATAACCGAGGCGCGTACTTCTTCACGCTGAAATGCCTGACCGACTTTATTATTGATAAACTGCTCAAAAACCGGGTGAGTATTTTCCAATTCCCTTGGGTGACGTACAACGACCTGAATCTGATTTGGACCATACATATTATGATAAGGAGCCGGGACAATATAAGGCCAATGGGGTTTGATATAGGACAAATGGCACATCCATGAACCGGAATTTTTGCTCTGCATTTTGTCCAGAAAATCGATTGCTCTCGATGTCAGGTAGGGTGTTTCAGAATCTTCTTCTTCTATATTGGCAGGCAGATTGGCATTGTTTAACCACCATCCAGATTTGATGTTACCCTGTTTATCGATGCCGGAATTGGCATGGGCATGCCAGGGGTTTTCTCCGCCATAACCTTTTTGTTTCAGATATTCATTGTAGGGCGAACGTTTTTCATCATAATATCCATCAGGTCCCTGCGCCCAGAGACCATCATCACGTTCAAAAACATCAAACCCGCAATCGGAAACCCGGGCACCGATGACAGAATCTGGGCTTAGTCCCAGGCGCTCCATGCCCTCAACATCCGCCTGCATGTGGGTTTTGCCAATCAGCCAGCTTTGGACATCGATTTTGCGCAAATGATCGCCAAGCGTTAACTCGCCAACCTTGAGTGGAAAATTGTTCCATGCGGCGCCATGACTGTCGACATAACGTCCGGTATAAAAACTCATGCGTGAAGCGCCGCAGATGGGTGACTGGACATAGCAACGTGAAAACCGCACCCCTTTGCTGGCGATCATGTCCATATTGGGTGTTTTGAGGAACGGGTGCCCAGAACAACTCAGATAATCAAACCGTAACTGGTCAAACATGATAAAAAGAATGTTTTTGGATTTTTCAGAATTCATTGTCGGGTCCTGAGGATTTTGGTGCTCGCCTGCTTCGTTTTACGGGTGGGACGTTTCCAGATACAGGCAAATAGAAATATCAATTTCAGAATACAAAGCTTTCACAAGCCGAGGGTCTAAAACCGATCAAATATACTCTAGTTTTGTTCGGCGTCGATTGATGGTGATAAATAGTGATCCGACGATAATCAAATTTACTATTCCTGCAATCGCAGCATTCGCATAAGTCAGGGTATAATTTCCGGTTAGATCGTAGAAGAACCCCCCCTGGGCCCCACCTATTGCGTGGCCGACCCAGCCGAAAAGAGTAACGATGCCCAGGGCGGTAGCGCGACTGGATACGGGAATCAATACTCTGACGCAAACTAAAATCGTTGTCATAACACCGGCATAACCAAAGCCATAAATGATTGCGAAAATATAAAAGGAATTGAGTGTAGTCATTTGAATGAAGCCGAACACCAGGACGGTCTGCCACAGTGATGCAATCATATAGGCTTGAATTGCACCAAGCATATCAGCCAATTTTCCAAAAAACACCCTGCCGAGAATGGCAACAAGCAGCATGACGAAAACTACACTGCCTGCATCATCCAGATCGATACCACGATCCTGAATTAATGGTACCAGATGCATCAATGGAACCGACATGCAGATGCAGCAAAATACAACCGCAACACTGAGCCAGGCTGTCGTGATATTGGGCGACAATGGCAGGACCGCTTCATCATCCTGCGGAGTAACGCTATTGGAATTGTCATTTACAGTGCTCGGTGGCTGCTTAATCAGCATTGCCAGGGGTACCAATGTTATAAGGGCGATTGACCCCAATATTGTCAAAGTATCACGCCAGCCAAACGCACCAATCATTATTGCGGTTGCGTAGGGCACACCACCCTGGCCCAAAGCCTGTCCGGCAGATGCAATTCCCAAAGCCAGACCCGGGCCATACCGGAACCAATTACCGACATTTGCAATTAGTGGCGTAAATATTGCACCAGCACCCATCAGACCGGCGACAAAAAATAGTACATAAAATTGCCAGAGTGCCTGTGCCCAGGATGAAGCGATAAGGCAAATTCCCAATATGATCGCACCAGACAGGCATACTATTCTGGCGGTTGCGCGATCCGCGATACGACCCATGATAACACCGCCAAGCGCCAATCCGATCAGGCCGGAAAAATTGATGAGCGAGACGGCACCTCTTTGCCAGCCGAATTCATTTTTCAGAGCTATGAAGTATACAGAAAATCCATTGACCATCACACCCATTGAGATTGCCAGCATGATTGCAGAAGCAATGACTACTACCCATCTGTAAGGCGGTTCGGCAGTTGAGTGATCTGTTTTCAAATTCATTTCCTGACACTCCCCAATCTGGCCAACTTTGTCCGAACCCTCGTATTGCCAGATTCAATAGCAGACTGGTCACTGACCAGCATGCGCGATCGCATGAAAAAGATCGGTGCAAAGGCTATCCGCCACGCCCGTTCAATCATCTTGCAACTGGCCGAGGTTGCTGTTCCCCGTGAACTATGGTCACAGATACTGGCAAACATCTCTGACCTCAAGGCAAGGGCACAAGCGCCATGACGGCTAACATAATTTCGCATCGATGTGACCTCGGGCGTATCTTGCGCAGATGCCGGATTGCGTTCGGATTTCAGCAAAATCACCAACAATCGTCCCGAACATCACCAAAAGCCGGTACAACCAGCCAGAGCGAGTACCCAAAAACCGCAAACTTAAACAAAGGAGGCCAATATGCCACCATCACAGCGCCAATCAACCCCATCTGGGGGATATCAGCTAAATAACTGAATTTTAATACCTGTTCTTCTAATAATAATGTCAAATTGTTATGAGGAATTTCAAAGTGGCGCATTCAGGTACGAAACTGGAAAATTATGGTTATGCATTCTTGAATGCGCTTCGTTCCGACATGATCTTATATGGCATGATTGGCGTATATACGGCGTTGGCTATAGTTTGTTTTGCTGCAATGAACAGATTAGATGACATGCCCTACTGGAACTATACAAGAGCCTATTTCATCATTTGTCTGTTTGTATGCCCAGTTGTCGCTGTTCTTGTCGGAATCACTCGAATCGTACATCGTTTGAACAATCGCCGCCGTCTTGCTTTTCGATACATGTTTTCACCGAAAAATCTGTCTCGATTTTTTGGTGGGCTCATACTTTTGCTCGCTCTGATGGTATTTTTGGGAACCTTTACATCAATCAAAATGGCGCTGCCGGGTGAGCAAGGATTTATATATGACCGGTTTTTGGCAGATATAGATCGCATGCTGCATTTTGGTGTGGACCCATGGCAGTATATACACATGCTGGTTGGGTCGAGTGTTCTTGGAATGGCTGAATTTAACTACGGAGAAGTGTGGCTAGCGATATGGATTATTTCGATTTGCTGGTTTGCACTTTCTCCTGCAGCAGATAAGTATCGCCTGCGTTATTTTGTTTGCTATATATTTACCTGGGTCATTTTGGGTAATGTGCTGGCCAAGATATTTATTTCTGCGGGGCCTGTATATTACGGTCTGGTAACTGGTGATGAATTGCGTTTTGCAGGCCAATTGGCATTTTTTTCCGAGAACAATAATTCAGTGAGCTCAGTATTCCGATTCCATGCTTATCTTTGGGATGCCTACAGAACCGGGAACTCAGGACT
>JAAENI010000180.1 GCA_024224595.1 Hyphomicrobiales bacterium | reverse complement strand
GGACAACTACAAAAGGCTGAACAACTTTGTCGAAAGATGTTGGGTGAGCAAGATGACAACCCTGGCTATGGATATGTCAAGATGGCGCTGGGCGCAATTTTGCTCGAAACCAATCGCCTGGATGAGGCAGAAAAGCTTTTGAAGCAGACCATCGAACTCGGTTATTTGTCTGCTGATTATACATTCAGCATTCATTGCTTAATAACGCTTGCCCAACTCCATCAGCATCAAACTCACTTGGCGAAGGCCAGCGCTTGTTTGGAGCAAGCACAGCGCTTGATGCAACAAACTCAGGCCCATTTTGGTGCCTATCATTATGACTATGCCCAGGTTCAACAGTGGTGTTTGGAAAAAAACATCTCTGCGCTTCAACAGTGGTTGATCAAACACCCGGCAGATGCATCACCCGTAAATTATCAACTTCTTCATGCAAAAGGATTGATTGCCACAGAACAATTCCGTCCAGCAATCCGCATTCTGGAAAATGCTGAACTCCCCACCGAACACATCGAAATCCGCATTCAGGCTCAATGTCTGTTGGCCATTGCATACAAACGGGTTCGTGACGATGAACGCTGTTTCAAAGCCATCGCCTCGGCTTTGACCCTATCCGAAGCAGTCGGTTTTCAGCGCATTTTCTGTGTTTTCAACCATACCATGCTCCAGATACTCAAAGATACTCTGGCAAATTATGCCGGGACACATAGCTTTAGTGTCGAATATTTGGGCCAGCTCATCAAACTGCTGCAAGGCAGTATGCAAGTGAAGCAAGCGTTGGAGAACCCCCTAACTAATCGGGAAATTACCGTGTTGCGGTTTATGTCTGCTGGATTGACCAATCGCGCTATTGCTGATGAACTAGTGATTTCCATTGGGACGGTAAAGGGTTATTCGCGCAATATCTATTCCAAATTGGCCGTCTCAAATCGGCAGGATGCGGTGCAAAAAGCATTTGATTTAAACCTTATCTGAACAAACCCACCCTAAAACCCACCCTCGGTTGGTTAACCCACCCCTCCTTCTTTTGTAGAATGCACAATCAATTTCAAACGATTTTTTACAAACTAAGGAGAATAAAAGTAATGAAGACCTATTTTTACCGTTTTAACAAACGGCCGTTTATAATAATTGGTTTACTAATATTAATGATGTTCACTCTAAGTGCATATAGCTTTGCCAAGCTTGGAAATGCCGAAGTGAATATAACGCCCGCGCAAGAAGTAGCTACCCTGGATGGCGACACGCTCGAAGCTTTTGTTGATGCTTACATGGCTCAACGTATGGCAGATGAATTTGTTCCAGGTGCGGCTGTTGTCATCGTATCTGAAGGCGAGGTTATCTTAGAAAAAGGGTACGGCTTTGCCAATTTGGAAGCTAAAACCCCCGCGACAGCAGATAGCACAGTTTTTCGGATGGCCTCAACCAGCAAAATGTTTACCGCAACTGCTATCATGCAGTTGGTTGAACAAGGCAAACTTGATTTACACGCAGATGTGAACAACTATCTCACCAATTACCAGATCGAAGATGCTTATGGCGAGCCTGTGACATTGTGGCATATACTGACCCACACCGCAGGATTTGACGAAGTGGTACCCCTTGCCTCGCGCGATGAAGACCAGGTGTTGTCACTCACTGAGTATATTCAGAGCATTGAATTTGACCGTATTAACCCGCCTGGTGAGTTATATCGCTACTCTAATACGGGCTTTACCATCTTGGGCAGTATCATCGAAGATGTTTCTGGCGTAACATTCGAAGAATATATGCAAGCAAATGTTTTTGATCCACTTGGTATGGACGGGACAACCTTCCGCTGGGATGATGATCTCATGGAGATGCGGGCTATCAATTACGCACACGGAGATGGCGAATATATCGCCTACCCCTTTGATTATTTCAACAGCCGTCCTGCCAGTTCACTGATGGCAACCCCAACAGATTTCGCTCCCTTTATGTTAGCTCATCTCAATGTAGGTGAATACAACGGAGTATCGCTTCTGCGCCCAGAAACGGTCGCTATGATGCAGCAAGTGCAATTTGCAAACCATGAAGCCCTGGCAGAAAAAGACGGAGCGGGGCTGGGCTGGTTTCATGC
>JAAENI010000179.1 GCA_024224595.1 Hyphomicrobiales bacterium | reverse complement strand
GGATTGGTCCACCGAAGGTCGTTTATTCACGCTTTCTGGACAGCGTTATGCTTTTCTTGTGGTCAACCAGACCACGGCGAAAATCATGCCTTGCCAGAAAGCGTGAATAAACGGTCAAATGATTCCGTGTAAACAAGAAGCTGGCTAAATGCGTTACCTCTGCACTGCAGCCTCAGGGGGAAAACCGATATGGCCCGGAACAATTCGAAAATGATCGTGCAGCGTGGTGTGAGGGTGCTCCTGGAAACGGTGTTGACGAGGAAATACGTATATATTTCAGCGGAGCAGCATAACCATACGGTTCTTGATTGAAAACGGCTATGGCAAATCTGCCAAGGCATTTCGAAACAATGGGCGCGTGGCCTTAATGCGAATGAATGATGATGATGGTAATTCCACGGATATCCACCTGAGGGATGTCCCCGAGTCACAGTATTTCAAATTACCCAGGCAGGCAGACCGACCCAATGTGAGCTGGTTTCAGTTCACAATTCTGAAAGTATACCCCGGTCTTAAATACCAAGACACTTGTATCAGCTTTTTTGGTCCTGATTTTGAAGGATTTTGACAAATCTTTTGCAATGCAGTTCCCCTGGAGATTAACACTGACTTTGATCAAACGGGTTCATATTTCTTCGAAAGTGCCCCAAATTGCTCTACGTGACTAGTTTTCGATAGCTCTTTGTTGCAGGCTCTGCCAATCGTCATCTACACCAGCCTGAATATTTTTCACTTCAATATCTGACAGATGCCGATAGCGTTTTTGCTGCTTTAGATATAGGTCAACGGGTTGGGATTTGTCTTTGAAGTTCACTTTGAACTTGATGCCATCTTCCACTTCGATAAGCGGAAAAACACCAGATTTGACAGCCAGACGTGCAACCTTGACCGCACTGTCATCGCCTATTCCCCAGCCCGGAAGGCAAGGTATCAAAACGATTAGAACCTTGGTACCACGAATGGACTTGGCCTTTTTTACCTTGGCAACCATGTCGTTGATATCCGAAGGGCTGGCGGTTGCTATGTAGGGAATACGGTGCGCTGCCAAAATATCAATCATATTCTTCTTGCGGGTGGTTTTGCCTGCAGGCGTGCTGCCGGTTACTGCATTCAAGGGGGTTGATGAACTTTTCTGACCCCCAGTGTTCATATAGCCTTCGTTGTCGAAGCAAATGTAGAGAATGTCCTCGTTTCGTTCTGCGGCAGATGACAATGCCTGTAACCCGATGTCGTAGGTGCCGCCATCACCAGCCAGACCCAGTACGGTCGTGTCATGTTTGCCCTGTTTAACCAGAGCCCGTTTGACACCGCTGGCTGAAGCCGCGCATGATTCAAGAGTTGTATGAAATACCGGAATTTTCAGGGAACTGCCAGGAGAGGCACCACAAATTACTGCTGTGCAAGATGGGGCAACGACAGCAACTGCGTCCTGACCGACAGTATTCAATATTGCACGCAAAGCCACAGCTTCAGCGCAGCCGGCACAGGCAACATGACCGGAACAAAACATACCTTCATCTGTGTAATTGATCTGGTCCATGGTTTATTCAATCCAAGCGGGTTCGAATGAGGGTGGCGCATCTTTGTAGGTGACCACCAATTGCTTTAATTTTTCCGGCGATACGCTGACTCCGCCAACCCCTGCCAGCAAACCGTGCACTTTGGGAGGTTGATCCATCCCGAAAAGGATGCTTTTCAGTTCCTGATGCAAAATACCTCCCGATCCCGGAGAATAATTTCTATCCAACACAATTGCGCAGGGTATTGTGGCCAACGTTTCGCGCAGAGCTGCGGCGGGCAGTGGGCGAAACAGGCGGACCTTGATCAGACCAACCGCAACTCCCTGTTTGCGCAACACATCAACAGCGACCCTGGCAGTGCCACACATGCTTCCCATGGTGACGATCACAATTTCAGCGCCTTCGCATCGATATAGCTCAAGCATATCATAACCACGACGCCCGGTTATTTCGCCCCATTGGTATCCGCAGGTTGCCACAAGTTTACCAATTGTCGACATTGAGGCTGCTATGTCCTGCCTGCTTTGATTCCAGTTTTGTTGAGAAATCGGAGAGCCAAAAGAACGCCCAATTTCTGGGTCAAGTTTGATTGGAGGGGCAAAGGGTGGTAGAAAATCATCGACCATGGATTGGCTTGGAACCTCAACCGGCTCAACCGCATGAGAGACGTAAAACGCATCATGATTGATCATGACGGGAAGATTTGCCGTTTCTGCTATGACAAAAGCTTGAATTACGCTATCAAGGGATTCCTGCGGGCTTTCGCTATAAAGCTGTATCCAGCCAGTATCGCGTTGTGCCAAACTGTCTAATTGATCAGGCCAAAACCCCCAGGGAGCGGCCGGTGTCCTATTCACATTGAACATTACGACCGAAGATCTTGCACCAGCTGCGTAATGCAACAATTCGTGCATCAGCAAGAGGCCCTGGGATGATGTCGCTGTAAAAACCCTGGCTCCGGTCAAAGAGGCACTGATACTGGCCGCCAAAGCTGAGTGTTCTGATTCCGGGGTTAATATTTCAGTATCCAATTGCCCCTGACTTTGCAATTCAATCATTTTCTCCAAAATTGGGGTTTGCGGAGTGATCGGATAAACCGGAGAAACGTCCGGTTTGGCCAGTTTCGCCCCAATTGCGACCGCGTGATTGCCACTGAGTAATTGTAGGTTTCGATTGTCAGTAAACGCATCCATCAGGACAATTCCTCAAGCATTTGAATGGAGCCGACAGGACATTCTGCAACACACAAGCCGCATCCTTTGCAATAGTCGGATTTGATCTCATAGCCCTTGTCCAATTTGGTAATTGCCATATCGGGACAGTATAAATAGCAATTGTCACAAAAGATGCAGGTGCCGCAACTGAAACAGCGTTCAGCTTCACTCCTTGCCTGATCGCTCTCAAGACCCTGTTGTACCTCCTTGAAGCTTTTCAGCCGGAGAGATATGTTTTCACTTTCCGCATCACTGCGGGGATTGGAACTGTGGTAGGCGGTGTTGATGGCGCCATAGTCTGTCAGCGGCTCTGATGGCAAAATCTCACTGGCCTGTTGGCCGCTGATATAACGGTCAATCGCTGCGGCGGCCTGTTTTCCCATGCCAACTGCCTGGGTAACGAACCGGTCCATGCTGGCTACATCACCACCGGCAAATATCCCTGGAATTGTAGTTTGCCATTGGCTGCCGGTTTTCAGAACCTGATCCGAACTGACGAGCAATTTCTCCCACCGCGCCAGGTCAACATCCTGCCCGATTGAGGGAATTATTCCATCTGCGATCAATGTGAATTCGCTACCATCGATAGTTTCAACCTGAAACGAGCAGCGTTCCGTTTTGGGTGAAAAATTGACGCCAATGCAATTGAGCGTTAGGCCGTCATTAGCGACAGTGACAGATTGCATCATTGAGCCGCATATGAATTCGACACCCTCTTCCTTTGCCTCCACCACTTCTGCGTGCTGGGCTGGAAGATTTTCGAATTGTTCGAGTGCCAAAACAGTGACAGACCTTCCAAGACGTCTTGCAGATCGCGCGACATCCATGGCTGCGCTGCCGCCGCCGATGACGATCAGGTCTTTACCCAGTTCACAAGATTGGCCGGCATTGGTGGCGGCCAGAAAATCTGCACTGTCTGATGCCCAGGTTTGACTGGTATCAATACCGGGCAGATTTTTTGAAAGCGTTGCTCCGGTGGCCAGATATACGGCGTCATATTTCTGGTGTTGTGTCTTCAAGTCGCCATCATCTAAAATTTCTGAATTTAAGTGTACCTTGACACCCAGATCAATAATTCTTGCAATCTCACCATCGATAATATCTTTGTCCAGGCGATAGGAAGGGATGCCAAATCGCAACAACCCGCCCAATTGGTTGGCCGCTTCAAACAAGGTCACCTTGTGCCCGCGCCGAGCCAATTGATAGGCGGATGAAAGACCCGCCGGCCCCCCACCAATGATTGCTACCGAGTGACCGGTTGATGCTTTGGGTTCTGGAAATCTCCAACCCTGCTTCAAGGCTTCATCACCAACAAAGCGCTCCAGGCCACAAATGTTGATGGCGTCATCCAGTTGCATCCTGTTGCAGGCGGTTTCGCAAGGGTGATGGCATATGCGACCGGCAATTGCCGGAAAAGGGTTGTTTTCAACCAGAGTTAACCAGGCTCCATAAATATCATTTTCCCTGCTTTGACGGACCCAGATGGCGATCTCGCCGTCAACAGGACAAGCACCAAAACACGGAGCAGGAACGTTCTTGTAATTGGGCAGCGCGCGGCGCCATGTACCTGTTAAACGTGATTCAGTGGTGCTGTCTGTCCAAAGCAGAGACGAAAGGACGCTCATCAGCTACTCTCCATGGTGCTGGCGCGCAGCAGATTAAAAGCCTGTCTGCAGGCTGCTACATTTTCTTCTTTTTTTGCCGGCGCATTTTGTTCAACTACATTGCACAACACGTCAATTCCAGGTTGGCCCAGCACTGCGACAAATGCTCCCAACAGGGCTGAATTAATGACCTTGCCCATGCCGTTGGATTGAGCAATGTGTCGGGAATCAACCGGGAGTATTCGGTAATCACCCAGTTCTTTGAAATATTGGGCAGGTTTAGAGGAATTGACGACAATTGGTGTGGTGTTTTCGGCTTTAACAAGAAAGGCCTGATCCAACAGGCTGTCGTCAAAACAAAGCATGGCGCTGGCCAATTCTATATCGCATCGCAATCTGATGGGCTGATCGTCTACCCTGATTGATGAGGTAACCGGAGTGCCGCGACGCGCCCCCCCATATGTGGCAAAGGTTTGAACATACTGCCCTTTTTCAAAAAACGACCTTGCCAGTAGATTACCCGCAGTTTGCGCGCCCTGGCCACCTCTTCCCAAAATTACAATTTCCTGCATTTTTCAAATTCTGCCAATCGCGATGAATTCATCGTTGTGTTCAGGTTAGAAACCCGCTCAAAACGCTAGAATTGCATTTCGTTGTTATAAATAAGTATTTTAGTACGTAAATATCTATTTAGCAATAGATCCAAATAGCCTATTGGTAACGATTCATTCCGCCCAAGGCGCATGGACTTGAGAAATGAAGACTGGGCGGGTCCAGCACATGCCTTGTGCTCACTATTGGTTAAGTTGCCAGTGGTAAAAGTGACTACTGCTTGGCCAAACCCTCTAAAGTAAAACCAAAACAGGTTTAGGACCAGGCTCTGAACGAAATTCCCCGCTTTTCTGCCTCAGCGTTCAACTGTGTCCACATATTGCTGTAATCACCCCTGACCCGGTTTGATGGAGAAACCGCGGAACTGAGTAATTCTCAAAAAATATCTTAACTTTAACTGGCTACCATGAAGGGCCAGGTTGGGAGGAAAGAGGGCTTTGGAAGAACCCGAAGATTTTGGGTTGAAGTCGTCGAAGAAGCTGTTCGATATTGAACATGTGGATATTGCCCAAATGGAGCTTCGATACCATTCCAATCGTCAAATTAGGCCATTGGACAGAAGAGCCAATTGGCTGGTTTTTTTCCAAGGCGCCAAATTATACAGGACGCCCGCCTTATCTAGTGCTAGGCTGCTGTATTGGCTCATGTGATTGTGTCGGGGGGTAAAGTGAATAAGTACATGAATGGTGATACGGCGCGTAGCGGAAACGCTGGGCAGGTTACTGTGCCGGGCATTTGCGGAATCTGCCCAGCCGGTTGCGGTGTCAATGTGCATTTTGAAAATAATGTCATCAAACGCCTTACACCGCTTAAGGGGCACCCGCTGGGATTCGTATGTCCGCGCGGCGCCCATGCCGCTGAAATCGTCTATTCGCCAGACCGCCTGCTTTACCCGCAAAGGCGTTGCGGGGAGCGGGGTGAAAACAAGTTCGAGAGAATTTCCTGGGATGATGCCTATGAAATTCTTGTCGAAAATCTACAAAAAATAGCAAATCGCCATGGGCCGGAAGCAGTCTGTTTGTCAACTGGTCGCGGTAATTTTGAATATGGGCTGTGTGAGTCTTTCGCACCGAGCAATACTTCTGAGTCGTCGGCCAATGGTGTACTTTTCCCATTCGGCTCGCCCAATACCACAAGCGTTGGTGCATTGTGTTACGTTTCCTACGGCATGATTGCGCCTGAGGCCTGTTTTGGTCTTCACATCAAGGAATTATACGAGGACCTTGAGAATGCTGACCTGATCATCGTTTGGGGAGGGAATCCGGCCACGGATTCACCGCCGATAAATCTGCGTAGACTCAAAAAGGCCAAATCCCGCGGCGCCCGGATTATTGTCATCGATCATCGGCGCAGTGAAACGGTAAAAGCGCTGGGTGCCCAATGGCTTGGCGTGCGGCCTGGTACGGATGGGGCTCTTGCGTTAGCCGCAATCAATGTTCTCATCGCCGAAGATCTCCTCGACCACAATTTTATCAAAAACTGGACGCACGGTTTTCCAGAACTCAAACAATATGTCAGTCAATATACCCCGCAGCGCGCTGCTGCCATTACCGGAGTGAAGGCGTCTGCGATTATTGATCTTGCCCGTAGTATGGGAGTTGCCAGGGGTTGTTCGGTGCTGATGTATACCGGTCTTGAATACTCCAATAGCGGTATCCAGGCGATTCGTGCCATCTGGACCCTGCAAGCGCTTGCCGGACATCTCGATGTACCGGGTGGCAAATGCTTCCGCATGCCTCAGAGGACCCAGGTTAACGGCCGCAATACGAAACCTCCGGTCAATGCTCGTCCAGCTTTCGGGGCTGAAGAATATCCACTCTATCATGCAGTACGCAGTGAAGCCCACGGTGGAGCATTGCCGCGTGCCATCCTTGAAAATGAACCTTACCCCTTGCGCGGCATGATCCTCAGCGGCACATCGGTGATCACCGCATGGCCTGATCCGGCTACCTGGCGCAAAGCATTGGCATCGCTCGATTTTCTGGCTGTTGTCAATCGTTTCCCAACCGCAGATGCTGCTTACGCTGACCTGCTGTTACCCGCAGCAACACCGTTTGAGTGCGAATCTTACATGATCTACGACGGTTATATCCAACATCGCGCCCGGATGATTGAGCCCCTCGGCGAGGCTCGTAACGACTATTTGATATTTGCTGAACTGGCAGCGCGACTTGGTTACGGAGATTTATGGCCGCAAACAGAAGCCGCCATGGTCGAGGCCGCTCTGGAAGGCACCGGGTTTACCCTTGATGAATTGCGTAATCATCCATGCGGAATATCATTCGCTCTGCCTGACGGGGGTTACCGAAAATACCAACGCGGCCATCTAAGAGCCGATGGAAAGCCCGGCTTTGCAACCCCAACCGGAAAATTCGAGATCACCTCTGAGTGGCTGCGCGAGCACCGCTTTGACACATTGCCCGTTTACACCGAGCCTAGCGAGGGGCCGTTGACAACACCCGAGTTGGCGCGACGCTACCCTCTTGTTTTCAATTCAGGTGCCCGCACCCAATCGGCCTTTCGCTCACAACACCACAATATACCATCCTTAGTAGCCAAGCAGCCTAAACCGCTGGTTCATTTACATTGTGACGATGCAAAAGCCCGCAACATCATTGATGGTGATAAGGTGTACGTTGAAACTCCACGCGGGAGAATTCTGTTCTGGGCCCGGGTCAGTGAGGATATCGTGCGCGGAGCCATCGAAGTTAACATGGGTGGTGGCGGCCCGCTTGGACCCGACGCTTGGCAACACTCCAATGTCAACGAATTAACCGATCCCAACAATATCGACATTGTTTCCGGGTTTCCTGTCTATAAGGCTTTGTTGGCCGAAGTCGTTTTGGCGCTGGACTGAACAATAGAGAATATGACGTCGATGATAGAATTGCCCACAGTATCAAAAAAAGACCTCTCGACAATGTAGCGATTGTCAGGATGGAGAAATCTCTTTTTGCTTTTAAACCATCGGTAACTTCGCGATTAGTCCCACACGTCCCTGGAGATTTTCAGGCTTTCGACCGGTTTACCGCCGAGCAGGTGCTTGTCGATAATGACGTTGATATCCTCAGCTTGTACTTTTTGGTACAATACGCCCTCGGGATAGACGAGCACAGACGGCCCGTGTTCGCATGTGCCAAGACAGCTTGTTGTATTGAGCTTAAACCGCCCCCACAAATTGCGTTCCTGGAATTCTTTAGCGAAGCCATCAACAATCTGTTTGGAGCCCTTGATACCGCACGAACCATCTGGATGGTCGGCGGGTCGTTCATGTACGCAGACAAATACGTGTTTTTCTGGTCTGGCCAAATATGCCTCCTTTATTCAAATAAACATTTCCCGGATTACTTCCGATTTCATGGTGATAGTATCTTAACAGCGGCCAAAATGAAATGGCTTTTCTCCAGCCATATCGCAGGTGAGAAAATCTACCACGTTGACGGCCTATTGCCATGAAGTTATGATGCCGAAGGGAAGTTGGAACGCTTACTCGTAAACCAAATTTCAAACTGACAAAATCAAATGGACCGATCGTGACAAGAGGCCCAGATAATACCGTTCGACCAACCACAAAATCCACGCATTCGCACCAAACTCATGCGGATGAACGAAAAAAATGATGATGATTTTTTCCGTATTCTTGAGCGTCCGCGCAATCGCGAAATATCGGTCGAGAGGTTTCAAAAAGAAGCCTTGGCGTTTTTCGAGAATATTCACCTCTCCGAGGAATTTGCCAGCGATATCGCCATTGCAGCAGGTTCAGACGAACAGCATTGGTTGGTGCGCCGACACACTGACAATTGTCGCTACACAATTCTTTTCTACCGAGTGAACGAAAATGAGTCCCAGCCCCCCACCAGCATCACAACCTTATTTCTACGCAGGTTGTGATATCGGGAAAAATTCATCTGCGTGAGTATGAACATGTTGAACAAGCAGACGGCGGCAATCTTGAGGTACGCTTGGTGCGCGATGCCATTCTGGGCCCGGGAGATGTGATCCAGGCCTCTGAATGGAGCCGTAACGTACACTGGTTCAGTGGTGAGGGCGGACCGGCAGTGATCTTCCAGATGAACGCACGCGGATACGAAGATACCGTTTTCGATGACGATTATGAAGGCCCGTTCGGCAGACGCTATCTTGATCCCACGAAAGTATCCGATGATGGTATTGCAGAGTGCGAAGTGCTTGATATGGATGAAGCGTTTCTCCGTTTTAAGTGTCACTCGCTCGGTGAATATCCGGTCCCATTGTCTGCCGTTGCCGACAGTACTCGCATCACAATCGCCATATGACCAAAATCGATACGGTGCGATTGCCTTGACGGAATTGTCACATTTATAAAATTGAGCCGCATGAAACAGCCTGGTAACTCCAGCTCACGCGACATGCGGTCACAATCTGTCATACGCTCATCGCCTCATCTCAAAGTTGGCGTAGAGTGTTTGGGGAAACAAGATAACGTTGAATGTTAGAAGTGTTGAAAATGGTTGCGTGAACTGAAAGAAGCCGTCGGGCTGACCTGAGCAGAAGCATCAAGTTGTCGGGAAGCCAACAATAGATCATGCACTCAAGACTTGTATCTTTCGAACAGAGCGACGAACTGTGTGTGAATGCCCAGTCTGCAACACTGTTCTCATCAACACTTTGTGCGCAAGAGCAGACATTGGGATATGGGCCGTGAAACACAGTTTAGTTTTGGGTTGTTGAAAAAGGCAGGGCTGACCAATCTCATTGATAGAAAAAGCATTCAACAACCAACTTGTTCACCGTGTGCTCTTAGTCTAAACATTATAAAATCAATTTTGGAACGGCGCAGCTAGTTGTGAGTTATTTCAACAAGAATATCGTCTGGTGGTCTAGCCGGGAGAGTATCGAAGCGGGCAAGACCTCGCTGCTCGCCGTCGCTGAAGTGATTCTGTCAGTTGCCGCCTTTTGGTGGACTGCCTGGTATTTCGACACTTACGTCCACCTGCTTGTCAGCGTCCTCGTCGCCCCCCTTGTTCTGTTGCGCTCTGATGAATCCGTAGCATTGGGGGTGGAAATGTTCAGCCGCTATCATGGTGCCGATGAACTCTCTTTGCACTCCGTCAAAGGTGTGCTGGCAATCGTTGTGGCCACGTTAGCTGCCGGGGGGGCGAGCTGGCTGGTCAGCGAATGGTTTCTGGTCGGGCATGAGGGTTGGCCACTGTTCTGGCGCTCCATGCTGATCGGGGTGCTGGCAATGAATGTTGGTATGGCGTTAGCTGGAGCGGTAGCGGGAGCGGTAGCGGGAGCGCAAGCGGGAGTGCTAGCGGTAGCGGTAGCGATAGCGGGAATGGTAGCGCTAGTGGGAGCGGTTGCGGGAGCGGGAGCGGTAGCGGGAGTGCTAGCGGGAGTGCTAGCGGTAGCAGGAGCGGTAGCGGTAGCGAGAGCGAGAGCGGCAACGGCAGCGGTAACGGTAGCAGCTGTGGCAGCGCTAGCGGGAATCAGTGTTGGCACACTCATCCGGGCCATTGCAACCCGTTTCTTCGCCTCACTACGCCATATTGTTAAGGGCGTCGCGGCCTTTCAGAAGAACTGGCAGCGCACCCTGTTTCAGATTGATCTGTATCACACGCCTGAGATGGTGCCAGGTGTTGGTGAGAAAATTCCCGACTTGAATTTGGGAGTAATGGTCGAGAAAACTTATTCCAGCAACGAAATAAGTAACAAAATTAATATCGCGATTACCCTTCCCATCATTTTCATTCTTTCACTCTTTTACCGTTACTCTCTGAAATCGACTTGCTGGCTTTATTTGCCGTTGATCTATGTGGCGCATCTGCCTGGGCGATTACAGGACGGCGAGGAGCGGAAAGCCTGGCTCATGGGACACACAAGTAAGATTCAGAGTTGGGCAAGCTTAGTTTTCGCGGTTGGTTCCTTGGTATTCGCCGAATTAGCTTATACTGATTACGGGATGTTCACCGATTCACAAGACACAGTTCAGAAATACAACCTTCAAGCTGTGCCGCTCACCTATCTATTGGTGCTGGATTTTTCAACATTCCCGATCTGGCATTGGTTTTCACTGCCAGCCGCCCTGCTTACTGTTGGCTTGTTTTTCGCCATTAATTACCTCGCGGTGGATATTGAAACTCGACCGAAGGCCGATGTTTCGGGGTTGCACGCTCGCACACTGATCGAGCTCTCCCGACTTCGCAACATATTGGTATATATTTGGATTTTCATAACACTCTACTATTTCACTGAAACCGCATATGGTATGTGCAAGCTGCCCGACTGGATGACCCCCTGGTTGGAATGGTACTTCGGTAATCTCACCTGCCCAGCGTCCAATAACTGATCTGGGTTGGATTGGGCTGGAGAACTTCTATTTTAGGGCGACGGCAAGATATCCTAGCCTGAAAAATAGCATCCAGAATTTTCGCACTTCCAAAATCTTACCGTTCAAGTTCAAATGACTACTTTTCACCTTATT
>JAAENI010000178.1 GCA_024224595.1 Hyphomicrobiales bacterium | reverse complement strand
TAGACCTCGACTTCCTCATATTGGTCCTTGGAAATCCGCTGCCTGGTTTTTTCATCAATAACAGCATTCGGCCACATGCTTTCCAGATCCCCAATGGGAAATTTGCGCTTCCAGTATTTTCCGGCATCACGCCCATATCCATCAACGCGCAAAGCCACCTCAACCGAAGGGATTGCCACGTAATGGGTCGGATTGCTTTCCACCCCGGTTTCCAGCATCAGCATATCCAGTTGCCCGGCAAACAAATCCAGATAGGCTTCATGGCTGGCAACATCGAAATTCGAGCCATTGATCTGCGAAGTAACAACGCGCGAAACTTGCGACAAATCCTCATCAATCTTCTTTTTCTGATCGCCCGGTTCAATCAGCGGTCCGCCTTTCAGTTCAAAGAACTTCTGGAAAGGCGGCGTGAAATCCGATTGCAGACGACCGGCAAAGCGGAATGCAGCTTTCGGCCCGGTGCCGTCAAAGATATGGTCAAAGCGTTGATCAGCCTGGCCCTGGGTGGTTGAAGGCCGGCGCATGGGAAGGCAGTATTTGTAAACCTCTTCCGTGATCGCATCATGGCCGGAATTGTCACTATAGGCTTTTGCCGAGCGCGCCTTGAGCGATTTCAGGCTTGCAGGTTCGGCAGATCGCGGATTAAGCGCCACTATGACACCGCCTGGCGGTTACCACCAAGACGCGAGCGAAGCCCGCCAAAACCGGCTTTCGACAGAAATGTCGGCCGCCCGCGAGTATTTTTTGCCGCCGCCAGCAGACCGGACGCTTCCGCCTCATCCTGGCGCAACCGCGCCGCTTCCCTCGCCCGCGCTTCACGCATTGAATGGGCTTTTTTCCGGTCGCCCTTCCCCGGATCACCAATAAGTTTACTGGTTGCATATCCGGCAGCAACGGCAGTGCCCGCCTGTAAAAGTAATGGTAGCGCAACTTCCATGTCACTAATCCCGCAAAGTGAAAATTTTCAAACATTATAGTCCCACCCAACAACGTGTTGCGCCAATTGCAAGCAAGCCATTGGAATTACATTTCTTTTTGCGGATCATTCAGCACCGGAAACACCCATTGTTCATAATCCGCACATTCCTTCGCATTCTTCCTGGAAGAAATCGCTCGTTGAAGTGTCGCCTAAATAAGCAGTTCTAAGCGGAGTGCCTGATCTGTGAACATATTGCTGCGAATTCATCTTGCTAAGTTTTGAGCCGTTCAGCCTTATTGCCTCGTCAAAATCACAAGCATCATTCCATTCTTCAAGTATCAATTTGAGTGCTTGCCACATCTTGTAATCTTTGAATGGGCAGCCTATACACGCGGATTTCACCAATTCTATGCCGGGATATTTTCTTTCAAACCATGCCCGACAATCAGCGCGGGACATGAGCGCCTCAATCAATGGCCATCTGTGAACAATCCATTTAATACGACTATTTTTTAAGCGTTGAAGTTCATCAGAAGAAATACCAAGCCACTGCTCAACAATCATATTTTTAGGAACTCGCTTGCCCTTTTCAACACCAAGCAACCTGCGGATTTCTTTTGTAATCGGGTCTATCTTGTATTCTTTGGTACATTGCCTGCGCCCCATTCCTTTGCCGCCCTCAGTATAGAGCGGCATGGATGTAAAGTGTTGTTTTGTTGTGTTTAATCCCGCCAAATGATCAGCGCGAATATCGCCTGCTGAAACAGTCAATACCGGGACTTGCCCATTTGTCAGTCGCGCAACTTCGGCCTTCACCCATTCCAAATGCTTATAGATTTGCTTAGGTTCCCATTGCGTATCTGCGAATATCGCAACATCAGGCATTGGCCCTATTTCACGCCTGCAAGCCATCAAAAGCATTACAGTAGATTGAACACCGGCCCCGAACGAAACTACCCGCAAGGCAGTATCGTTAACTGGCTTTGATATTGAATAATCAAACATCATCATTCAGCACCGGAAACACCCATTGCTGCACCTCATCAAAATCCGGGTGCGCCGGTCCTGGCACAAATCCCAACATTCGCGCAATCTTC
>JAAENI010000177.1 GCA_024224595.1 Hyphomicrobiales bacterium | reverse complement strand
TAACGGGCTACCTTCTTCTTCAAATAACGGATCACCCTTCGCCTTGTATTCCGGTCGCCAACCGATGAGGATATCATCGCCTTTACCCCCACGCGCCTCGCCCCAACCATCGTGGATCAGCACATCATCGGCATCTGTGCCTTCAAGAAGTTCGCCGAAACTTTCATAATTCCATTCACCAGAATTGGATAAAAGCTCATGATCACCCAACCATTTAGAAGCAAATTGCAAAGGCCCATCATCCCCGAACAATGGCCCTTCAAGACCAAATAAGCCGTCAACACCAAAAACATAATCTGTCATGACGTCTGCAACGTCAGAAATTACGTTGTAAAGGACCGCTGCCAAATCAATTGCTGTTTCTGCAATTGAAGAAAAGATAGGTGCCAGCGATTCAGCCATCGCGTTCGCCATGTCAGTAAAATTATCATAGAATAATCCACCGAGATACTTACCAAATTGAAGCCCTGCTTCGGCAACGGCGAATGCAGTCGGAATTGCCGCTAACCCAAAACTGGCTATACCAGCAATCGCGCCCACAACAATTCCCGCTAGTTCACTTATTCCTTCCCCTACCAGTTCAACTATAAAATTTCGGTTCGCATCATTGGCTTTTTCACTGTCATATTCCTCGCTGGCCTGAGCTTCAGTTGCGGACAACGCAACCGGAAGAAAAATAGCCACCGCCGCCAAAATCCCAATTTTTTCGGCATGTTGTTTGAGAAATTTAATAAAACTCTTGGGTATCCAGTCTCTGGATGATATTTTCCGTCCACCAATTTGCTGATCCAGATAATTGTTTGCAAATTCACTATCAAATTTGATAGCACCATCTTTCCCTGTGACACTCCCATCCAGATGCATTCTAATATTGTTATCAGGATCATTAACCCACTTACTGCTGAATTTGCTGGCTGACATCTCCTCGACAGTATCAAACTTATCGGAGATCTCAGAAAACACTCCTGTTCCGCTTAATTTTCCGTCATAAACCAACTTACCATCTACAACCCGAGGTTTGAGATTTTGGATAACCTCTTTTCCTGCAGGAGAATTTTCAATTTTTTCCCAAGTGAGATTATCAGTATGGTACTTGTTCATCCAATCCGTATCGGGAAACAGGCCAAACTCTTTGATTAATCGCGGGTCGCGCTTGCTTAAAAAACCGACATAACCGCCCGTCCTCCCACCTGGATCAATGTTTGCTGGATTATTTGCTTCATCCAGATAATTGACTAACGCTGCCAAACGTTCGGTTTTTGCCAAGTCCTTCGCAGCATTATCCAGACCGTCAAGGCCATCGTCAATATCATTAAGCAGGAGTTCCAGTGCTGTATTATACCACGAATGGCTACCCGATTGCATGACCCGGCCCATTTGCACCGCTGCTTTTTGGGTAGAAGGGGCTGCAGAATAATTATATTTCCCATTCACACTCCAGTCGGGCAGGTATTCGTCGAATACTTCCTCGAATTTTATAGCAATCTGATTTGGTATAAAATCATGACCTTG
>JAAENI010000176.1 GCA_024224595.1 Hyphomicrobiales bacterium | reverse complement strand
TATGCTCAGTCCCAAGATGATCTGCCATTTGTTGCTGCCACTTTGATTCATCGAATTCCTGATTCTCAAAGCCGACAGAAAATGTTCTTAAAGAAGTGACACCTGAATCCAGTACCAATGCCGATGTTGCAGAAGAATCAAGTCCACCGCTCAGATAAGCTCCAACCGGCACATCGGCCCGCAGACGAATTGTTGTGGCATCGCTTAACAGCTCGCGCGCTTTTTCTGCGAAATCATTACGGTCTTCAATACTCACAAATGAATTGTCTTCAGCGGCATCGCAAAAATCAGGAGACCAGTAACGCTCGCTCTCCATTTTTCCAGTGCCGATATCAACAACAGCGGTATGTGCAGGCGGTAACTGCTCAACATTTGAAAACTGGGTTCGAGGTGGCAGATTGGCCCAGTAATGCATCACTTCAGCCATTGCCGATGGATCAAGCTGAGGTTTGAAACCGGGGAATCCACATATCGATTTTATTTCAGATGCAAAAATCAGATGTCCATTGAACCTGGTGTAGTAAAGCGGTCGGATGCCGAATCTGTCTCTTGCAAAAAACAGTTTATTCTGATTGATATCATAAATTACGAAAGCAAATTGGCCATTGAATTTCTCGACGCATTGTCTGCCCCACTGCAGGTATGACTGAATGATT
>JAAENI010000175.1 GCA_024224595.1 Hyphomicrobiales bacterium | reverse complement strand
GTCACTCACAAGATTGACCGGTCTGCCCGCAACTTTGCGGATTGGGCCAAAGTTGGTGACCTTGCTGATGCAGGGATAGACGTCTATTTCGCATCTGAAAGCCTGGATTTCCGCTCACGCGGTGGACGGCTATCCGCTGATATCCAGGCGGTTATTGCAGCTGACTACATTCGCAATCTGCGCGAAGAAACCATCAAAGGTATTACGGGGCGGTTGAAACAGGGACTCTACCCATTCAAAGCACCAATTGGGTATATTGACAACGGTGGCGGCAAGCCGAAGACAATAGATCCCGTACGAGGCCCGTTGGTCAAACAATTAGTTGAACTATATGCATCCGGCGAACATTCAATCTGGTCGCTGGTTCCTGAAATGGAGCGTCGAGGTTTGAAATCACCATCAGGATTACCACTTTCGAAATCTGGTATTGAAAAGGTACTCAACAACCCATTCTATGCTGGCATTATTAAGATCAAACGCACCGGACAGATATTTGATGGTGTGCATGATGCCCTAATTTCCGTTTCTCTGTTTGAGCAGGTCCAGGACATCAAAAGTGGTAAAGCTGGCAAGAAAGTCACTAAACACAACCACTTGTATCGTGGTTTGTTTCGCTGCGGTTTATGCCAATCGGCAATGATCCCAGAAAAACAAAAGGGATATATTTATTATCGCTGTCAAACGAAGGAGTGTTTGACCAAAACTATTCGCGAG
>JAAENI010000174.1 GCA_024224595.1 Hyphomicrobiales bacterium | reverse complement strand
TTTCATGCCGCTATTCTGAGTGCCTTTGTATGTTTGGGTGCTTTTACTGAATCCGCCCAAGACGACCATGGCAAGAACTTCCATTGCAGCTCATTTCCATTTTTGAGCAAGCCTGCACAAATGGCAATGAAACAGTTAGCCAAAGGCGGACATATGCGAGGGATAGTTTCACAACATGCCTATCAGTGGGAGAATGAGGAAATACGCAGAACAGGTGATACAGCCGCCAAGGGGCAAGCCGCCGATTTCTCGTGTTTTGACGGTCGCCGGGATTGGGACGCAATTAAATCCAAAATCCCGATAGAATTTTTCAAAAAAACCGACAGTGATCTGAGACCATTTATGCTGGAGCTTCAGAGCAGGAACGCTCAAGCCGGTCCGCGCAATGATGCTCTGAACTATTGCGAAGATCTTGGCGTGATAGATCGAAGCGTTAAAAGCTAATTCATGGCGAGCCACATCAACGACACTTTGACCCTGATAGATAACGCAATAGGCAGTTATGCACAGACAGTCTTCACTGGATTTGCAGGACCCGTAACAACAATGATTCAGGTTGGTGGTTTGGTTGGGTTGGCTCTGGTGGCTGCAAATGCAATCTTCCAATTCACCCTGGTTCGAATGTCCAGCTACATGACGTGGGGTGTTCGATATGTTGTCATCTTGTCGGTTGCGACAACATGGTCCCAATTTCAGCCAATCTACAACATTCTTACCAACACACCGGGGTCGATAGGGGCAGCGCTCTTAGGAGCAACAGGCGCCCCTAATCTGAACATTGCACTGGACCAGATGGTTACGGAGATTTTCAATTTCTCAGA
The DNA here is from genome assembly GCA_024224595.1 of Hyphomicrobiales bacterium. Lineage (GTDB taxonomy): Bacteria > Pseudomonadota > Alphaproteobacteria > Rhizobiales > Rhizobiaceae > JAAEMP01. The sequence continues at coordinate 513 of JAAENI010000174.1, read as the reverse complement.
CCGGGCAAATGCAGAGAGTGGCTGGTTGGGGATCAGTTTGACATCGGTTGTTTTGATCGTATTGGGCGCCCTGATGGCGTGTGTTGCAATCCTGGTTTCAGCATTGGCCAAAGTCGGCCTCGCAATGTCCGTTTCCTTCGCTCCGGTATTTATTGCTTCTCTTCTGTTTTCAGCCACGAAAAGCCTGTTTGAGTCCTGGACGCGATTCACGATTGGCTTTGCTCTCATTCCCCTGGTTCTGGCCGGTGTAATGGGAACCGTTATTGGTGTCGGTCAAAGCCTTATCGGAACTGCCAGCGGGGCCAGTACCATTTCAGCCGCAGCTGGATTTATAATTGTAATCTTCGCTGCCATTTTTATGATGTTCAATATACCATCACTCGTAACCGGTCTTGCTGGAACGATTGTCACAACCGGAACCGGAATCGCTGAAGCACGTGCAGCTGCTCGCAATGCCAGCAACACGGTAACCGCTCCTGTCAGGACTGCATATAGCGGAGCAGCTCGCTACGA
>JAAENI010000173.1 GCA_024224595.1 Hyphomicrobiales bacterium | reverse complement strand
GTTTTGCTCGTTCATGGCTTTTGGCCTACCACCTCGCCTTCCACGTTTTGCGGCGGCTTTGAGACCTGCGCGGGTGTTTTCAATGATCAGTTCACGTTGGAACTCGTCGAAGGCAGCGGTCATGTGGAAAAACAACCTCCCTTCTGGGGTGCAGGTGTCGATGTTCTGCGTCGGGACTTTGAGGGCGATGCCACGTTCGGCGATGTCGGAGGCTGTTTTAATCACTTGCGTGAGAGACCGCGCCAGTCGGGAGAGTTTCCAGACGGCCAGCGTATCTCCTTCACGCAGATAATCGAGAGCCGCTTTAAGTTGGGGACGGTCTCGATGGGATCCGGAGGCTTTCTCGACGAAGGATCCTCTCGTAGCCGGGAATAGTAGATGCCCAGCAAGTAGAACTAATTGACGGGCTTTTCACATGGGAGGATGATATCGCTAGGGTGCGTGCGTGTCGCGAAGATGCGGAATCCCGCACTGCCATGCTACCGGTTCTTGACGCTTTACGAGGCCAAGGAATCTGTGTTCTGGCCAATGGGGCAATTGAAGATTACTACCCAGCCCAAGCTCCTACGTCTGGCCCAAAACCAGAGCGCGCATTGATGGCAACAAATCTTGTGCCTGACCATGTAACCGCTGCAGGGGTAAGCCAGCCCCTTACTGATGGTAGAGATCCAGAACTGGTTGAAGTTTGTCGTGCTCTTTTTGATGGTCTATGAGCACCCTTCAACGCGATATTTTCTCAATGCCTAAAAATTCTTTGCCCAGTCCGCGCTTCCTGATCGATTCAACAATCATCTTTCTCACCGCCGGATTTTGAAACACAATGGCCAATTCATTCTGTTTCACCAGACGCAGTCTGGACTGACTATTTGGCCTTAAACGCACCAATTTTTGGCTTAAATGAGGGTTCTGCCTAAGCCAATCTTAATTAAATCGCTGTAGAATAATTATCTATTTCAATTTCGGAAAAAATATTGGTGATGGATACAACAGACAAAGAAAAGATACGCCAAGCTGCATTGCCACTATGGGCACGAATTTTAGGCATAACTGCTACCATTTGCTTCTTTTATTCTCTGTTTTCCGACGCGTCGATTATCACTTCATTTACAGGACTGAGCCGACAGGCGGCGCTTTGGAGTTTTGGACTTGCCTATCTGGTGTTCGGTATTTGGGGTTGGTCTCGAGTAAGGCGGTTTGTATCGCCAAAACTTAAAAAGCAGCATGCAAAGTCAGGTTTCAAAATAGGTATTTGGATGATTTTGTCGATCACGTTGGTTGTTGGACTGAATATACTAGGGCTTGAGATTTTTGGGGACACCACCGAGAACAGACGAACTGCCCAAGCATTGACAAATGTCGGGTGCACTGTGGTCATTTTTACAGGGTTTGCATATATAATCTGGTCAACTGTGAGGGATGTTGCAAAGCAAAATAAATCCTAATGAAGTAATTGCCATTTGACAGTCCAAAAAACCATCCTTTGGGACAAAAAAAGGATGAAACAGTTTCCGAGCGGAATTGTTTCAATGCCCTGTCACGGTTGATCAATAGTCAATTTGATACGATTTCAACGCCAATAAAATCAATGACTTGCAAGGCAAAAGTACACACAAGTTCAATTGGTACAAGAATGCACCAATTTCCTTAAGGTGTCATTTCGCCCCCTACCGCAAACGACCCCCATATGACTGGTTCACAGCAATATGATGAAACGGGGATCCGCCCGATCAAGGGCGCCTCATCGACGGTCAGTTGATCGAGCCGTTCGAACTCTGCTGTCAAGACCCAAGACCGGCTGGATGCGGGCAGAGGTTGCAGGTGACCCCGGCCCCTGGCGCCAGCAGGCCATTCTTCAAGGGCAAAGCTATGATGATCAGCAACCTTCTAAACAGCCACTGTATGGCACAATGTGCCGGTTAGGAGGCCGTCCACCACATCAAGTCCAATCAGCTTTCTCTAGATAATCTCTCCAGCGGCGATAGCTTCCTTTACGGTGCGTATTCTGCTGAGCATCTCT
>JAAENI010000172.1 GCA_024224595.1 Hyphomicrobiales bacterium | reverse complement strand
GCCCCATTTTCACCGATCAGGGCATGAACTTCACCGGGGAAAAGATGAAGCGAAACATCTGTCAACGCCTGGGTGGCTCCAAAACGCTTTGAAATATGCTCCATCTGATAAATTGACTCTATCATATTAACCGCCATATTTTCATGATAAAATGTTGTAGTTGTGCATAATTGATGAAATTTGCTAGAATATAACAATATAATTGTCAAAAGTCAACAAATTTGCTTAAAATTGCTCAAAACAAGTCAGGTAATTGATAATCTTCATGATCACTTTTGAACGTCAGCAATCCATATTACGCTTATTGCAAGAACAACCCGGCATTAAAGTTACCAAACTGGCTGAATTGCTGGAGGTATCCCGTGGCACCATCCGCAATGATTTATTGACTCTGGAAACGGAGCATAAGTTAAAGCGGGTCAGGGGCGGGGCTGTTTTGCTTGCAAAAGCATTGCCGGAATCGTCATTATTCACACCGGTTGACCTATCACCCACAAAAAATGCTGCAGCCAAACGACGGATGGCTCGTTGGGTTGCGGAATTGGTTGAAGATGGTGATGCTATTTTTCTTGATGCCAGCACGACCGTGCAGCATTTGACACCCTTTCTTAACAATAGGCGCAATTTAACCATCATTACAAATGGGTGGCAGACGGCTCGATTGGTGAAATATCAAACGAAACATATGGTGATTGTACTTGGTGGGGTGCTGGTCAATGGTGGCGGAGCAACTGGGGGATTGCTGAACAGCGATATGCTGAATCACTTAAATATCAGTACGGCCTTTGTTTCGGGAACTGGTTTTTCGCTGGAGACTGGCCTGACTGAACGCAGTTTGGCAGAAGCACAGCTAAAGAGAGATGTTCTAACTAAATCGAGGCAAACGGCCGTTTTGATGGATGAAACAAAATTAGGCAAAGTAGGGGTTGCTCCCTTTGCCAGATTGGAAGATATTTCTCATTTCTTTACCAGCGGCGACGTTTCTTCAGACTTCATTCAGCATATGCGAACCGCAAATGTGAACCTGATGGTGTGTGGTGAAAATACGGTGCGTTCCCACACCGTAGCCGACAGTCAACCTCAATATACGCTGGGTTTTGCTAATCAAAGCGAAGCCCTTCCCTTTGCGGTTGATGTTCGTCGCGGTCTAGAACAGGCTGTCGCCGACTATAAAAATATAGACCTGGTTATCGCCGACAATAAACTGAGCGGGGCAGAGGCGCTGCACGTGGCCGATAAACTTATTGTCAGCAAGGTTGATTTGGCAATTGAATATCAAATCGATCACAAAGTAGGCGGTCTCATTATTGACAAATTCCAACAGGCGGGCATTCCGGTTATTGCGATTGATATTCCCATGGTTGGCGCGACGTATTTTGGTGTTGACAACTACCGTGTTGGGCATGTTGCCGGCGTGGCTATGGGGCAATGGCTGCAAAGGGAATGGGGCGGGTCATTTGATCGTATGTTGGTTTTGGAAGAGCCGCGTGCTGGAGCGCTACCCGCAACCCGTATCCAGGGTCAACTGGATGGAGTGACAGAGCTATTGGGGGAGCTGCCAAAAGATAAAGTGATCTTCTTAGACAGCGGCAACACAAGTTCAATAAGTGAAGCGCGCGTGCATAAGGCGATGCAATCAATGCCTAATGCACACCGGATAGCAGTACTTTCGTTTAATACAGACTCCGCTATTGGCACGCTGCGGGCTGCCCGTCGTTTAGGACGCGAACAGGATGTGATTATTGTTGGTCAGGGAGCTGATCGCCTGTTGTTGGATGAAATCCGGCAGCCGGGGTCGCGTGTGATTGGATCAACCGCCTACATGCCGGAACGATATGGGGAGCAGTTGTTAAAATTGGCACTGAGAATTTTGGGTAGGGAGATAGTTCCCCCGGCCGTATATACTC
>JAAENI010000171.1 GCA_024224595.1 Hyphomicrobiales bacterium | reverse complement strand
TCAGATCGGTATGGAAAAAGAACGGGTACGCATGATCAATGTATCAGCCGGTGAGGGTGTAAAGTTTGCAGAGCTGGCCAATGAATTCGCCAAAATAATAGAGGCATTAGGACCAACCGGGCTGAAAAAGAAATCTCCATCCAGGGAGTTTCCATTACCTGAAAGAACTACTGAAGGAACTACTGAAAGAAATACTGAAGGAAATACAGAATGATTGTTGCAGATCAAAAACCCATTGAAGACATAAAGAAAATGCTTCGAGGGAAGAAAAAGGTACTGGCTATTGGATGTGGTACCTGTGTTGCTGTCTGTTTCGCCGGTGGCAAACGTGAGGTCGGCGTGCTTTCTTCCGCGCTACGAATGGCCACTGAACTCGATAGTGAACCTGTTCAGATTGATGAAGCCATCGTTCAACGCCAGTGTGAAAAAGAATTTATTGAACACCTCGGTAATCAGCTCGAAGAGTACGATGCAGTGTTATCACTGGGCTGTGGTGTTGGGGTACAATCCCTGGCTGACCATTATCCGACGACCCGCATTCTGCCAGGTTTGAATACAAAATTCATGGGTGGCCCGACCGAACAGGGTGTGTGGGAGGAACGTTGTCAGGGTTGTGGAAATTGTCTGCTTGAGCACACTGGCGGAATTTGCCCAATTACACGTTGTGCAAAACAGCTAATGAATGGCCCCTGTGGTGGAACTGATGAAGGTGGCCGTTGCGAGGTTGATGCCGATACGCCATGTGCATGGTTTGATATCTGGGAGCGTATGGATGCCCTGGAACTCCAGGATGAACTGATGCAAATCCACCCACCCAAGGACTGGTCTACGAGTCGCGATGGTGGCCGCAGAAAAATTGTACGTAAAGACTTGCAGAAACCAAGCATTGAAGGCGATAGCTAATGCATAATATTCAGATGAAATCAGCCAGCAGGCTGGAAAAAATACTGGCGGCCGGACAGTTTGCAGTAACAGGAGAGATCGGCCCTCCAAAAAGTCATGACACCGAAGTAATCCGTCATAAATGCGCACTTCTGAAATCCTATGTTGATGCCGCCAATATCACCGACAAC
>JAAENI010000170.1 GCA_024224595.1 Hyphomicrobiales bacterium | reverse complement strand
ATCAAAGTCAACCTCATCGCGAGTAACTTGTTCGCCGTTTTCGTCAACTACGAATGAACCATCTTCTGATTTGAATATCCGGCGTCCATCATCAAGAACGTAGGCCTGAGCAAGCATTGAGAGCAGTTCAGCATCGACATCGGCAAGCTGTTGTTCAAGGATGGCAAGGAGATTGGTGTTTTCAACAAGCGTCTTGGTTATAGCGATATCATATGCAGTTAGCTTTTGATCGTAAGAATCTAGCCTTGCCTCATAAGCGTCAATACGTGCTTCAAACTCAGCAATCTGAATTTCCGTTGCGATGATTGCCTCGGCGGCAAAAGAAAGAACATCCTCATCCAGCCTGTCAGCAATATCTTCCTTTCGATGATGATCCTGTCTGGCCTTGATGAACCATTGGCGACGCCGCAACCATTCTGAATGGCGGCTTTGATCATCCCTGCTGAAATGGTCGCCCAATAATATCATCTATGCACCGCACTCCTTTTTTATCAATACATGCAGTAACACCCCAACCGGTTTATCAGGATGGCGCTTGAACCATTGATCCACCTGTCTTGTTACGTTTTCCCCCGCGTACCAGTCATAGACACATTTCATGCCTGACTGATCAGGTTTATCGCGGAGATACCGAGAATAAGCTAATCCCTCCACCACGCCCGCAACATAACTGACCTGTTCATCAGCGCTCATTTTATTCATCACAAATCCGGCGTTTAACTCGCTTGCTTTGACCACATTTGTTTCCGCAACTAACATACCAAGTATTATGAAGAATATTTGTTGATATTTACTTAATTTCAACGATTTGTTAACCTGCATAATCGACCGATTACGCAACATTTTACTTATGTGCCTTGGTTTTGTTATAATTATGAGAGAATAGTGAAATATCAAGGGTTTGACGGATTTGAGCATCTTTCAAACCTGATTGAAAAGCCTCAATGCGAAAAGGGTCGTTTATGCCGCATACGACTGCATGGCGATCCCGCGTTAAGGCACTGAAAGAACATGAAAATAGGATATCTGCGCGTAAGTACCAAAACACAACGGCCAGACCGGCAAATCAATGGTCTGAAAGATTTATGCGACAGATTGTATATTGAAACACTCTCGGCGGTCGCAGGAAAACGTCCGGTTTTCGACAAGGTTCTACGTGAATTGAAACGCGGCGATACGCTGTTTGTATGGGATTTGGATCGTGCCTTTCGTTCCACCGAAGATGCTCTCTATCATGAGAAAGACCTGCGTAAACGCGGTATCAAGTTCCATGCGATGAATTTTGATATTGAGACTGATACCGCCGATGGCAAATACAGCTATGTCATTACAGCCGCAGCGGCTGAGCGCGAACGCAAGAAAATATCAGAGCGCACGATAGAAGGTTTGAAAGCCGCACGTTTGCGCGGTCAGCGGCTTGGGCCACCACCAAAAATGACCGATATGCAAATACGTGCTGCAAAACT
>JAAENI010000169.1 GCA_024224595.1 Hyphomicrobiales bacterium | reverse complement strand
GCTGTCGGACTTGAGCAATTATTGAGAACAGAACAGGAATTGAGGTCGATATTTCGATCATTTGAGGCGAATATCGGGAATATTTAACGAAAATAAACAAAAAATCGGACCAATATCCAGTTTTGTTAACAGTGATTGTACAAGTCCGACAGACTGCTAGCTGTCAGGCTTAGTTTGATCCGACGGCAACCTCCAGACATTTGAGACGTTCGTTCAATGTCCCTATGGGAACTGATAAAGGCAGATGGCTTCACCAAAGATGAAGTATAGTTTTTTTCGGTAAATATGAGTAAGTTGCATGTTCCAGATATTCAATCAATCAGCTAAATTCGCGTAGATCATGCTCGACCAACTGCACTTTCCAGATCAGCCCTCAAATCGCTTCACTGCAATTACCGCATTGGTACCGCCAAAAGCAAATGAGTTGGATATCGCACTTTTGATTGGGCGCTCTTTGGCCTGGTTGGGTGTGTAATCCAGGTCGCAATCAGGATCGGTTTCTTCATAATTTATTGTTGGCGGCACAATGCCTTCGCGGATCGAATTAACGCAAGCTATCATTTCCAGTGCACCCGACGCCCCCAGACAGTGAGCGTGCATTGCCTTGGTTGAAGAAATCGACAAATTATTGGCATGATCCCCAAATACTGCCTTCAACGCTTCTGTTTCTGTCTTGTCATTGGCCTTTGTCGCTGTGCCGTGAGCGCTGACATAACTAATCTCATCGGCATTTAATCCCGCATCATTCAAACACGCTCGAATGGCTGATGAGGGACCTTCCAGAGTTGGCGCAACAATATCAGCGGCATCAGCGGTCAAACCGCCGCCGGCCAGTTCACAAAGGATATTGGCACCGCGTGCCTTGGCATGTTCAAGCGCTTCAAGAACAACCACACCAGCCCCCTCACCCAGTACCAAACCGTTACGATTGGCAGAAAACGGCCGGCACAAATCTTTCGATAGCACTCGCAATGATTCCCAGGCCCGCAAGGATCCATAGGTCAAGGGTGCTTCAGTGCCACCGGCGAGCATCACTTCCGCACGTCCGCAACGCAACTGATCAAGCGCACTGATAAAGGCGTGATTAGCTGACGAGCAGGCTGACGTTACGCCAAATACAGGGCCTCGCAGACCCAGTACCATGCTGACCTGGCCTGCCGGAGCGCCGGGCATGATGCGCGGTACGGTAAAAACACTCGTTCGCTTTTTGCCTTTGACCAAAAGCATCTGATAACCGTCTTCAATCGCATCACAGCCACAAATAGCTGTGCCGATAACCGCGCCCATGCGTGACGCATTGCGCTCATTCACCTGCAGCCCTGCTTGAGCAAAGGCTTGATGTGCAGCGATTACTGACAGGTGGGCAAAGCGATCCATGGTTATGGTGTTTTTGTTTTCCAGTCCGATATCTGGAAGTTCACCAACCTGACCGGCGGCCTTGACCTTGAGTTCGCTCAACGATTCCTGTGCCAGTGAAGTTACACCATCAACACCATTTTTCATGGCATTCCAGATATCCCCGGCGTTGTTTCCAAGACCGCATAGGCCACCCAGGCCAGTGATAACAATACGTCTGCTGGACATAGTATATAGCCGAATTCAGTTTTTTGATTTCAAAAGTTCTTCTAGAGTGGCAACAATATCACCGACCGTCTTCAATGAGTCAGCAGCATCGACTGTACTGATATCAATCTCGACTTCATGGCGCTCTTCCAGCTCCAGAATTACTTCAGTCAGTTCAAGCGAACTCAAACCCAGTGTATCAAACTGTGTATCTTTCGACAGTTCTGAAGCGTTCAATTCTGTTCGCACTTCACATATTATTTCGATCACATCATCTATCAGCACAGTGCATCCAGCCAGTCATAATTGTTTCACAAGAGCATTGAATAGAACGTTTATTGCGAAAAAACAATCGACGTGACTGCAACTCCAACGCTAATTCATTCAATATTGATTTCAGTTTAATACGCTAGCAGTCTGTCGGACTTGCATAATCACTGTTAACAAAACTGGATATTGGTCCGATTTTTCGTTCATTTTCGTTAAAT
>JAAENI010000168.1 GCA_024224595.1 Hyphomicrobiales bacterium | reverse complement strand
TCATTAACTTCCCTTTACTGACGGCAGCGTGGACACAAGCCTCAACGACACGGTAAGTCCTTCCAGCTGATAATGCGGTCTTAGAAAAAACTTAGAGGTATAGTATCCAGGGTTCCCCTCAACTTCCTCTACAACAACTTCAGCTGCAGCCAATGGTTTACGTGCTTTAACATCTTCACTGGAATGTTGCGGATCGCCATCAACGTAATTCATAATCCAGGCTTGTAGCCACTTCTGCATATCCTCCCGTTCCTTGAATCCGCCAATTTTGTCACGCACTATACACTTTAGGTAATGTGCAAACCGACAGGTGGCAAACAGATATGGCAAACGTGCCGCCAGATTGGCATTAGCGGTCGCATCCGGATCGTCGTATTCGGCCGGTTTCTGCAGTGACTGAGCACCGATGAAAGCAGCGACATCTGCATTCTTTTTGTGAAGCAGTGGCATAAATCCATTCTTTGCCAGTTCAGCCTCACGACGATCACTAATGGCAATTTCTGTAGGACATTTCATATCGACGCCACCATCATCGGTGGGGAAAGTATGTGTTGGCAAATCCTCAACTAAACCACCAGACTCAATACCGCGAATTCGCGAACACCAGCCATACTGTTTAAAAGACTTGTTAATATTGACTGCCATTGCATAAGCCGAATTAGCCCAGGTGTATTTACTGCTATCTGCCGCTTCCGTTTCTTCCTCAAAATTGAACTCTTCAACTGGATTCGTCTTGGCACCATACGGCAGGCGGGAAAGAAAACGAGGCATCGCTAATCCAATGTAGCGTGCATCTTCCGATTCTCGCAATGAACGCCAGGCCGCATATTCGGGCGTGGTGAAAATTTTGGTCAAATCTCGTGGGTTACTTAATTCCTGCCAGCTATCCATTTGCATCAGGGTTGGTGCCGCTGCCGCAATAAATGGTGCATGAGAGGCAGCTGATATTTGCGCTATCTGACCTAACAATTCAATATCCGGCGGGCTGTGATCAAAATAATAATCCCCCACCAGGCAGCCATAAGGTTCCCCGCCAAACTGGCCATACTCTTCTTCGTATAGTTTTTTGAAGATCGGACTTTGATCCCAGGCAGTGCCCTTGTAACTTTTCAAGGTTTTGTGCACGTCTTTCTTTGAAATATTCAACACACGAATCTTCAGCATCTCATCGGTTTCTGTGTTATTGACCAGATGATGCAAACCCCTCCAGGCACCCTCGAGTTTCTGGAACTCTTCATTGTGCATGATGAGGTTAACTTGATCGCTCAGCTGTTTATCGATCTCTGCAATCATTGACTCGATCGATTCCATCACGTCCGTTGAAATCAGGCTGGTATATTGTAGCGCCTGTTCTGCAAGGGTCTTGACAGCTTCTTCAACTGCCTTTTTTGAACGATCAGACTTGGGCTTGAACTCTTTATCAAGTAGCGCGCTGAAATCGCTAGCTTCCAGTGTTTCAGATTCAGGCGCGACCTGTGCTTCAGTTTCAGTTTCAGCCATTTCTTATTTCTCCTCTTCTTTCTGTGTCTCGCCTGCGGCTTCCCCATCAGGGTTTGGTGAGGACACCAGTGCCTCTAATAGTGCAGGGTCAGCAATCGCTTTAGCAATTAATTCCTCAGCACCGGTTTTGCCATCCATATAAGTGACCAGGTTTGAAAGTTGTGTGCGTGCCTGTAACAACTTATTCAGTACATCGACTTTGCGTGCAATAGCAGCGGGAGAAAAATCATCCATGCTTTCGAAGGTAATATCGACACTGATATTGCCCTCGCCTGTCAGTGTATTGGGCACCTGAAAACCGGCACGCGGTTTCATTGCCTTCATACGCTCATCAAAATTATCAACATCAATTTCCAGATATTTGCGCT
>JAAENI010000167.1 GCA_024224595.1 Hyphomicrobiales bacterium | reverse complement strand
CGTAACGCAGTAATGCTGGCACTTTAAGGCGCGAAAAGAGAAGTCCAGCGGACAAATGCGTTACGCCAGTACCATAACCTTGAACGTCAACAGGCCCTAATCTGGTTTCTCGCGAGATATCCAGTCTGCAGTCTTGGCTAAAGTGCGCTCCATGCGGTCAAACAGTTCATTCAGTTCTGCCTCACTAATGATCATCGGCGGGCAAAGAGCCAGTGAATCGCCAATCGCGCGAACAATCAATCCTTCTTCAATAGCAAATTGAGCTGCTTTTATGCCAACTGCAGATTTGGCTTCAAAAGTCGCCTTGGTTTGTTTGTCTTTGACTAGTTCTACTGCTCCCATCAGCCCGATATATCGGGTTTCACCGACATACGGAAGTTCATTCAGCTTGCGCAGGCGTAGCTCAAATGAGGGTGCGATCTCGCGTACTTTTCCGACGATATTAAGCCTGTTATATATTTCGAGCGCTTTGACACCGATGGCACATCCAAGCGGGTGGCCGCCATAAGTGTATCCGTGACCAAATAATCCAAGTTTCTCAGACTGGGCTTTTAGTGCATCCATGATGAATTCCGGCACCATGACGGCACCCAATGGAGCATAAGCCGACGTCAATTGTTTGGCGCTGGAAATCAGGTCTGGTTTGATATCCAGGGTCTGCGAACCCCACATGTTCCCGGTTCTGCCAAATCCTGTGATAACCTCATCGCAAATTAGCAAAATATCATGGCGATGAAGAACCTCTTGTATCGCCGGGAAATAACCCTCTGGTGGAACCAGCACGCCGCCTGCACCCATTACCGGTTCCGCAATCATCGCAGCGATGTTCTCAGCACCTTCTTTATCAATGAGTGCCTCCAGTGAAGTTACCGCGCGCGCCAGAAAATCTGCTTCACTTTCATCTTCCTCACCAAATCGATAGTAATGAGGACAGTCAGTTCTCAATACTCTGTTGAGCGGCACATCAAAATCACCATGAAGCATTGGCAAGCCGCCAAGAGCGGCAGTCATAACCGTTACGCCGTGATAGGCTTTGTTGCGGGCTATGATTTTCTTCTTGTTGGGCCTGCCAAGTGCATTGTTATAATACCAGCTCAGCTTGATTTGTGTGTCATTTGCTTCAGACCCCGAACATGTGAAAAACACATGCGACATTTCAACGGGGGCAATTTCTTTCAGTTTTTCTGCCAGTTCCACCGCTGGTTCAGTCGTGCGCGATCCAAACAGGTGATAATAGGGCAACTTATCCAATTGCTGTTTGCCGGCATCTATCAATTCCTCATTACCAAACCCCAGTCCCGCACACCAGAGACCGGAAAGGCCCTCAATATAGGCTTTGCCGTGACTGTCATAAACATAGACGCCTTTGCCCTCACTGATCACCAGTGAACCAGTGTCATCAAGTGAGTGTAATGCAGTGTAGGGATGCAATATCGAGCGTGCATCACGTACTTGCATATTCGATAATTTTGTCCGCTGGTTCATTACATATTCCTTCGGGTCACTAGTGTTGAGTTGACGATACCCTCGAATCAATCAATCGTGCAATATCGAAGTCTACGAATTTTGGAAATGAAGGATTTAAAGCAATGACAATCAGGGCCGTATTGTTTGATAAAGATGGAACGCTGATTGATTTCGCCGATACTTTTTTTGAAGCCTGTTCCAAAATCATATTACATCTGGCCAATAACAATCTTCATCTGGCGACAAATTTAGCCAATGCTGTTGGTTTTGATCTGCAAACCTTTGACTGCACAGCAAGCTCGGAAATTGTCGGTGGGACTTCGATGACCATTGCCCGCATCTGGCAGCCCATTCTTGACAGGAGTACCGTGAGTCAGCTTTCTCTCGAACTTGATGGTTACTTTGATAAGTATACCGAACTTGCCGTAACAGCATTTGAATTCACCAGACCCACCCTGGAAAAGCTCGATGATATGGACTTGGCATTGGGTGTGGCAACAAACGATTCTGAGAACAATGCCCGTCACCATCTTGGCACAATTAAAGTGGAAGAATTATTTTCTTTTGTCGCGGGTTATGATTCTGGATATGGTCCAAAGCCCGAACCCGGCATGATCCGCGCCTTTGCCAGTCAGCAGCAAATTGCTCCAGATGAAGTTGTTATGGTGGGTGACAGCATCAATGATCTGTTGGCTGGAAAAAATGCCAGTGCGCTTGCAGTTGCGGTGACATCCGGTCTCGCCGGTAACGATGAGTTGCGCCCTTTCGCCGACCATGTCATCGCGGATATCTCACAGTTACCAGAATTGCTGATAGATTTGGCCTGATAGGCTCTAGCAGTCTGTCGGACTTGCACAATCACTGTTAACAAAACTGGATATTGGTCCGATTTTTCGCTCATTTTCGTTAAATATTCCCGATATTCGCCTCAAATGATCGAAATGTCGACCTCAATTCCAGTTCTGTTCTCAATAACTGCTCAAGTCCGACAGCCTGCTAGTGCACGTTAGTTTAGTTCCCTTAGTGAACTAATCGTGGCATTGTCAAAATCATTTGCCAGGTATTCCAGAACCCTGGAATAGGAATGGGTCATTGCATGAATTGATAGCGGCACTTCAAATTCTTCTATGATGCGAATTACACCCTTGCTTGCGTTAAAAATGATGTAAAAAATATGCTCATCATCTAGTTTGGCACAATCCGTAACCTCACTCATGATCAATGAGCGCATCACCGCTGCCCTACCATCTTCATCACCAAATAATGCGCCGGGAATTTCAAACAGATATTCGCAATCTGCTAGTTTGGCCGCATATGATATTGCTTCATTAAATCCATCGCTGTGATTGACACGTCGCAATGCCAATTCGAACGCTTTCGGCAAATGTGAAATCGCCGGATTACTCTGGTTGTGCGCGGATGTATACATGCATCCTCCTCATAGTTGCCCTGATCGGCTTCATTCCATCTGGTGGACACGGCGGAAATGGGGCAAAAAGGTGAAATCATTGCGGTCATTTCTGTCAAATGATGATTTTCCTTTCAGGCAATTTGATATATAATTGTTTTTCAAACAGGTTTTTATGGCGCGTTTGATCGGGACAACGGCTTTATGATTATCAGGCGCGGCAGCTGGCTCGATTTAGATGTTCATGAAAATAAGATGCTTGTTCACGTGACCATTGGCGGTACCCATTATTACCAGATGTTGCTCTTGAATAACATATTTTGAAGGTCGTTATGGTTGGATTAGTCGAGAGAAAACTGTCGAAATCGGCAATATGGTGTCAAAGATTGGCTGTTATTGCAGTATTTTATTTTGCTGCCATCATCATTCTGCACCGTTTGGGGCGGATAGAATCAACTCTTGTGGTAAATCTGTTGGGCGTCGGATTTATCATCCTTATCATATCGATTTTGTTTTCGGTGAGCGCAATGATTCAACTTTGGAGTGTTGGCGCCAAAGGCGGTAAAAAAACCATATTTGGGCTCTCACTTTCATCAATCATGATTAGCCCGTTTTTTTATTTCGCCATACTGGCCATGCGCTATCCACCGATCAATGATGTCTCAACCAATGTATATTCCCCACCTGATTTTAGTGAAAAAACATTGGATATTAGACGGTTAAAGGGCGTGAAAGACGTCAATGATGCAAGCGGGGAAATTGTCGAAGATAATGCTGAGGCAATTCTTTTTACCTATCCGGAAGTCAGTTCACGACGCTATCCGGCAAGTTCAGAGCGGGTTTTCAAGGTGGTACATGAAATTGTCAGAGATCGCGGTTGGAATGTCACCGATATTCGCCGGCGGGATGGAACTGACACTGAAGCAAATGATGCGGCGGATGACAACACAAAGGCCGCCAAAGATGATGGGTTGGAACAGGAAGCTGAGAAAGATATTTTTGTTGATGCAGTAACTTCCACTTTGTTTCTTTCCTTCAAAAATGACGTAGTGATAAAAATTGTCAGTGAGGAAGATAATACGCTCGTAGAAATGCGTTCAGCGGGACGTTGGGGTCGTCATGATTTTGGTGAAAACGCTCGTATCATTGCAAAATTCATGCGTGATCTGGATCAGAATTTGATTGGCATTTCAGGAGATGGATGAGCTACCAGCCTAAACTCCATTCGGGAACACGCACAACTGTGTTTGATTTCAAAATCATACAGGTTCCCTATTAACCCAATAAACACCACTGATTGATGCGGGACCATAGCTGTGTATCAGACCTTTTGCCATCAGATCTTCAACATGAGCCAATACGGAAAGTCGTGCCGCACCGTGTAGTCGTGGATCTGTACCTTTATAAATGACACTAACTATTTCACTAATAGTGCTATCCCCCTTGCGAATGCGTGACAGGATCGCTGTTTCGCGCATTTTCCTGTGGGACTTCAGTGCTCGTGAAAATTCTCTGGCTTTGTCAAGCCTGCCACCATGGCCCGGCAAATAAATAGTTTCGTTGCGCTCAATCATAAGGTCGAGAGAGTTCATATAATCACTCATCGCACCATCGGGAGGAGCAACAATTGAAGTGGACCATCCCATGACATGATCTCCGGAAAACAGATAATTTGTATCGACCAGTGCAAAGCAGGCATGATTCATTGTGTGCCCCGGTGTGAGGATAGTCTCCAATGCCCATCCATCCCCAGCTATAAGCTGTTGATGGGTGACGATGTTGTCGGGAACAAAATCCTTGTCACCGGAGGCATCCAGAACATTGATTTCACCAATGTGTAAATCCCGTGCTGCTCTATGGGGGCCTTCTGCCCAGGTTTTTGCCCCGGTCAGTTCTTTTAGTCTGGCTGCGAGAGGAGAGTGATCAACATGGGTATGGGTAACAATAATATGGGTAACGTTGCGCCCGCTAATTGCTTTTTTGATAACATCAAAATGACTGTCATCTATCGGTCCTGGATCTATGATCGCAATATTTTTGTCGCCGACGATATAGGTATTGGTTCCATGAAAGGTAAAAGCACTTTTATTAGGTGCAGTAACGCGTTGGATGCCTGGCGCTATATCGACAGCCTCACCATAGGCCGGATCAAAATCGGTGCGAAGATTTGGGCGTGCCATGGTGCGCGTGTTCCAGCTATATTAAAGTATCTCAAATTCCTAAACATATACCAGTGGAGGTTGCAATGAAACGCTCACAAATCAATGAAATTATTCACCAGGCTGATGTTTTTATGAAATCATTCGGGTTTCTGTTGCCGCCATTTGCCAGATGGTCACCGGAAAAAATGAAGCAAATTCAACCCAAAGGTATTATTGATGCCCGTCTTGGTTGGGATATCACTGATTATGGCGTTGGAAAATTTGATGAAATGGGATTGTTTCTGTTCACCCTGCGCAATGGCAGCGCCCAGGACCTGAAAAACGGAACAGGGATGCTTTATGCCGAAAAGATAATGATATCCCGACAAAATCAGCTTTCTCCCTTGCATCGCCATATCACCAAAACAGAAGACATTATCAACCGGGGGGGTGGCACTTTGGTGCTTGAATTATTTATGAGTGATAAAGAAGGTGGTATTGACAAGGATCGCCAGGTGCGTGTCCCGTGCGACGGTGAGATGCGATCATTATCCGCTGGCGGGTTGCTGAAACTTGAGCCGGGGGAAAGTGTAACGCTGGTGCCTGGTGTCTGGCACGCTTTCTGGGCAGAAAATAGCGATGTTTTGATCGGGGAGGTTTCCACGGTCAATGATGACCTGAATGATAATATTTTTGCCAGGCCCATTGGCAGATTTTCAAATATCGAGGAAGATACCAAGCCTTCGCATCTATTGGTAAGTGACTATCATCAATGGCTCAAATGAGGCCGCAATCCCAAGCGGCAAGAGAGTTCGTACAATCACTATAGATTTAGAATGGGTTTAGTTGTTTACAATTGGATAATATCGACCCGCTTGATCGGGCGTTGTCTTTCAATCGGCTTCCGCTGTGCTAAACAACTCTAATGCTATGATTACTATTGAGAATAGTCCAGCTGATGTTTAACGAAGTAAGTAATCCAACTATGAAGAATGACCCTTCCCTGGAAGTTGCGGCAAACCTTGGTACCGGGCTTGCCGCTGACCTGAGCCGATTGAGTGACGAGGGCAATCCCGTGCGGGTGGCGGTTGTTGGGTGCGGAGAAATGGGGACGGACCTGATTACGGCGATTGCACCAATGCGCGGGATAAAAATAGTCGCCGTTGCCGATCGGCGTTTGCAGGGGGCTCCTGCCGCTATGCGGATAGCGGGATACGACAGCGATAAAGGTAGGATATGCGAAAATCCTGTTTCGATGGCAATGGCGATTGAGCAGGGGAAAATAGCCATAACCCAGAATTCTGATGATGTGATTACCCATGATCAGGTTGATGTGGTCATTGATGCAACAGGCCGTCCTGTTGCCGGTGCGCAGGTCGGTATGCGGGCAATTAGAGCGGGCAAACATCTGGTCATGATGAATGTCGAAGCTGATGTTACCATCGGCCCTTACTTGCGCCAACAGGCGGAAAAAGCGGGGGTTGTATATACCATCGGTGCTGGGGACGAACCTTCATCAACCATGGAACTGATCAATTTTGTTGTCTCTCTGGGGTATCCTGTAGTAGCTGCAGGCAAGGGTAAAAACAATGCATTTAACATCGATGCTGTACCTGATGATTATCGCGCTGAAGCCGAACGCCGAAATATGAATCCTCGCATGCTTGTGGAATTTGTTGATGGTTCCAAAACCATGGTTGAAATGAGTTGCATTGCCAATGCGACAGGATTGCTGATTGACAAGCCTGGGATGCATGGGCCGGATTGTTCGCTGAAAAATTTGCATCACTACCTGTGCCCTGAAAAGGATGGAGGTCTGTTAAGTGCACGCGGTCGGGTTGATTTTTCTGTTGGTAAAGGTGTGGCTCCGGGTGTTTTTGTCGTGGCTGAGATGTCCCATCCCAGAATCCGCGAACGCATGAATGACCTGCATTTGGGAGAGGGGCCTTATTATACCTTCTATCGCCCTTTCCATTTGACATCACTGGAGGTGCCATTGTCAGCGGCAAGGGCAGCACTATACGGAACTGCGGACATGCAGCCTTTGAACAGACCGGTTGCTGAAGTCTGTGCAAGGGCTAAAAAGTCAATGAATGTTGGTGAGCAGCTCGATGCAATCGGTGAGTATTGCTACCGCTCATGGGCGATGGATGCTGGTGAGGCCAGAGCGGTAAATGCTTTGCCCGTGGGGTTATTACACAATGGAAGCGCCATTGCTCCGATCAACAAAGGTGATTTGATCACCCGCGACAATGTTGCACCTGATCAATCCACCACTCTGTACGAGTTGCGGCAGAAACAGGATCAGTCACTGGGCTACTAAAATATTTTAATGATTTTGGGTTCAGTTTTTTTTAAGGTATTATACCAAATTGTGTAGATATTGACTCATCATATGGGGTATTATCAGCGTGGAAGTGCCATAGATATCCAGGCGATTTCCTCAATACGTGTATTCTTGAACAGACTCTTACATTAGCGCAAGAAAAGCAATCGCGTTAGGTGGGACTTGCCGAACGCTAATAATCTCCATATTGCTACCAAAGGAATATGAGTAAGCCGCCAGTGAGCTTGGTAAAAATCTGGTAATTTTTTTGCGCTCTCAATGAAATCCAATTCTCAAAGAGTGTAATAATTGGGATGGTAAAATATACCACCAAACGCAATCAGATGCAGCAGAACCAGCAGATTGTCCTCACGAAAGTTCTTTCATGCCTGCATCAAGCCCGGCAAGGGTTAGCGGATACATTCGTCCGCCAAATAACTGTTGGATCATCTGGGTGGACTGTGTATAGCGCCAGCCATTTTCTTTGACCGGATTAATCCAGATCATTTGCGGCCACTGATCCAGTGCACGGCGCAGCCATGTCTCCCCACTTTCTTCATTCCAGTGTTCAACCGCGCCACCGGGATAAACCACCTCATACGGGCTCATCGCTGCATCACCGACAAAAATGACCTTATAATCCGAACCATATTTGTTCAAAATATCAAATGTTGATAATTTGTCCCTGTGGCGCCTGTGGTTATCTTTCCATACGCCCTCATACAGGCAATTGTGGAAATAGAAATATTCAAGATTCTTAAGTTCCATGCGTGCTGCAGAAAAAAGTTCCTCGACAATTTTTACATGGTCATCCATCGAGCCGCCATTATCGAGAAACAAAAGAACTTTAACCGCATTGCGACGTTCCGGCCTGGTTTTAACATCCAGATAGCCATGTTCGGCTGTTGCCCTGATCGTGCCTGACAAATCAAGTTCATCGTCCGCTCCTTCACGCACCCAGCGCCTCAAACGTTTGAGCGCCACCTTGATATTGCGCGTTCCGATTTCCACGCTGTCATCCAGATTGCGAAATGCCCTTTTGTCCCAAACTTTAACCGCCCGGCGGTGCCGGCTTTCATTTTGACCGATACGGATACCTTCAGGGTTATAACCATAGGCACCAAAAGGGGAGGTGCCCGCTGTGCCGATCCACTTGCCGCCACCCTGATGGCGCTCCTTTTGTTCTTCAAGTCTCTTGGTCAGGGTTTCCATCAGTTTTTCCCAGCCACCCATGGCTTCAATTTGTTTTTTGTCCTCTTCACTCAGATGTTTTTCAGCCAGCTTTCGCAACCATTCTTCTGGGATTTCCTGAGGCTCAACACCCTCTCCACCTTTGACTGCCTCCAATCCCTTGAAACTATGGGAAAACACCTGATCAAAACGGTCGAGAAAACGCTCGTCTTTGACGAGTGTTGCGCGCGCCAGGTAATAAAACCCTTCGACGTCGAACATTGAAAAACCACGATCCATCCCCTCCAGCAGGGTAAGATATTCACGCAGCGTAACAGGAATTTTCACCTGTTTGAGTGCCAGAAAAAAGGGCAGGAACAATTTATTTGATCGCTTTCATGTAATAGGGCCCGAATTAAAAGTTTTGATAATTTTGATTTTGGCCATTTTGTTCGAAATTAAGGTATCATTGGCTGCGCAGACTGGGTGTCTTTGCAAGGATTAGACCCCAGATAGCGGGTAAAATGGTCAAAACCCACAAGGGCGGGACAAATTTCAACCCTTTTTTCAGATAACTCTCCTGAAATAACCAGCCATTTGGCGTCGAATTCTCAAAAAACTGCACAAAATCTATCTCCGTCAAAATCATCAAGTCTTTTAAATCTGGTTCTTGGGTTTTGTTGTGCCAATACGTTCAATATAAAACTGTGTGGTTTGATAAACCTGATTGATCCAGTTACCAAATAACAGATGCGCGTGGCTGCGCCAACGGTTCTGTGGTTCATTTTCCGGATTATTGAACGGAAAATATCCGCGCGGGATTTCTATTCGCTTGCCGCTGTTACGGTCGCGCCAGTATTCTTCCGCGAGCGATGTGGAATCATATTCAATATGATTGAAAATATAAAGCCGGTTGCCGGTTTTTTCATGCAGCAGGCACGGTCCCGTTTCCTTTGAGTTCATCAGAATTTCCAAACCGCTGACCGACGAGATATCCTCGCTTGTAGCTTCAGTCCAGCGTGAAACCGGAATGGCGAAATCATCAGAAAACCCAGCCAGATAAGGCGAAGAGGGATTGAGATTGCGGTGTCGGTAGACACCAAATGCCTTTTTGTCCAATTCATATTTGGGCACCTGATGGAAATGGTAGGCGGCAGCCATTGCCCCCCAGCAAACAAAAAAAGATGAGTGTACATTGGTATTTGTCCAGTCAAGAATTTCCACCAGAATATTCCAGTAAGATACATCTTCAAAATCAAGCAGTTCAATCGGTGCTCCGGTAATGATGAATCCATCAAACTTTCGGTGCTTGATATTTTCCCACTTTTCATAGAAATCCAGCAGATGCTCCTCTGCTGTATTCCTGGATTTATGCTGGCCTATTCGCACTAAAGTCAGATCAATTTGTAGGGGGGAAGAACCCAGCAGTCGTGCAAACTGGGTTTCGGTGCGAATTTTATCCGGCATCAGGTTAAGAAGGCCGATTTGCAAAGGACGAATATCCTGGCACGCTGCATCGCTTTCGGTCAGCAATGCCACGCCTTCATCTTGAAGGGTCTGGCGTGCCGGGAGTTTAGATCG
>JAAENI010000166.1 GCA_024224595.1 Hyphomicrobiales bacterium | reverse complement strand
GGCAGTAACAATGAACTCCCAGGCGATAGTTGATGTCCTTTCACAACTGTTTCAGGAGCTTTATGCAAGCGCCCATGAGTGGGTGGTATAATGGTGCTCAATTCGGCAATCACGGCAATTGATGAAAAAATCATTGATATGAAAGTCTGGCATCTGGCACTGCCGGTCAATTCACGTCGCGATCATGGAATTGGTACTGTCGCTAACAATATAGAGGTAATAATTGTCAAATTGACCTCCGAAAGTGGCGCAATTGGTTTTGGGGAGGCGTCTCCCTGGGCACCATTTACCGGTACACCCGAGGGTAATTTTGCAGCGCTAGATCGATATTTCCGCCCTCTGGTCATCGGTGCAAAGATTGCTGATTTTGCCAGTATCACGGGCAAAGCCGCGCGAATTGTTATTCATAACACAGAGGCAAAGGCAGCTTTAGAAACAGCGCTTTTTGATCTTGCCGGCCATATTTTGCGCAAACCGGTATGGGCCCTGCTGGGCGAAAAATGCAGAAGTGAAATTCACCTTTCGGTGTCACTTGCCAATCCTGATTTCGCCTCCGATCTTTCACTTGTCGAAAAACTACAGGCAGACGGAGTAAATATTGTGAAAATTAAAACCGGCTTCAAGGATCACGAATTTGATCTTATGCGAATCCGGAAATTACGCGACAAATACCCTGATCTGAACATTCGCATTGACTACAATCAGGGGTTGGATAGCCGGGAAGCGGTAAGATGCGTGAGCGAAATAGACACATTCGCCCCAACCTTCATTGAACAGCCGGTTGTTGCCCATGATTTCAAAACTATGAGCACATTAAGAAAAACAACAAATTCGTTGCTGCTGGCTGATGAAAGCGTATTTGGACCAGAAGATATGCGCCGCGCATTAAATGAGGAAATATGCGATGGCGTCTCGATTAAAATCATGAAATCGGGTGGCATGATGCGAGGGTTGGAAGTGGCTGAAATAGCAGCAAATCATAACATTCCCGCCTACGGTGGAGACATGTTTGAAACCGGCATCGCCCATTTGGCAGGTACGCACATGATTGCCGTCAGCCCAAATATTTCTCTTGGCTGCGAGTTTTACCACGCCAGTTATTATTTGATCGAAGATATTCTTGAAGAACCATTTGTAATAAATAACGGTATGGTACAAGTTCCTGACCAACCGGGACTAGGACATAATATCAATTTGGACAAGCTGGACAAATATGCAGTGAATTCCACTAACCGCGAGACCAGACAGTGAGCAGCAAAACTATTGCAATAATTGGAGCCGGTATTGTTGGCGTATCAAGCGCCATATGGCTGCAGCGCGCAGGCCATAAGGTAATACTGATCGATCGTGAGGGTCCGGCCGCAGGCACTTCTTATGGCAATGGAGGTGTTTTGGCTTCTTGCGGTGTAGTACCCGTTAACGCACCCGGACTTTTAAAAAGTGCTCCAGGTATGTTGATGCGCCCAGACAGTCCCTTATTCGTACGCTGGTCTTATTTACCAAAATTACTGCCTTGGTTGATTGGCTATATGCGCCGTGCCAACAAGAAAGATACACGAAACACCGCAAAGGCGTTAACAGCGATCCTTTATGACAGCCTTGAACAACACCAGGCTTTGGCCAAGGGGACAGGTGCCGAGCAATGGCTTAAACCATCGGATTATGTTTTCATTTACAAGGACCGCGCGGCGTTTGAAAAAGATGCATACGGATGGTCATTGCGTCGCGAAATGGGATATGAATGGGATGAACTGGAGGGAGACGCACTCAGTAAATACGAACCCATTTTCCAGGGAACCAGGAATTTTGGTGTTCGTTTTGCAAACCACGGCACCATCACCGATCCAGGAAAGTATGTTACAAAACTCGCCGAAAATATGCAAAACCAGGGTGGCGAACTGATCATTGCACAAGCACTTGATATCGAGACCCAAAACGGCAGCGTAAACGGTGTAAGAACAAGTAGTGGGCTCATCAAATGTGACGCAGTAGTACTGGCTGCCGGGGTCTGGTCAAAAAGCCTCGCCGAAAAACTGGGTGTCAAAGTACCCATGGAAAGTGAGCGCGGTTATCATATCGAACTGATTAACCCATCTGTTATGCCAAAATCACCGATGATGCTGGCTTCAGGAAAATTTGTCATTACCCCAATGGAAGGCAGAATTCGTTGTGCAGGAATTGTTGAATTTGGCGGGCTCGAAACACCTGAAAGTCGCGCACCATTTAACCTGCTGAAGAAACAGATTCATGAGGCCATCCCCGGATTGACTTATGATTCCATTGAAGAATGGATGGGACACCGCCCCGCCCCTTCCGATTCTATTCCGTTCATCGGAGAAATCAAAACAGCACCAGGTATCTATTCAGCCTTCGGCCATCATCACATTGGATTGACCGGTGGTCCCAAAACCGGACGCATCATTGCTGATCTGATATCGGGAAGAAAAAATAATGTAGACCTTGCAATGTACGATGTTTCACGGTTCACTCACTGACTGAGTGTATGAGTTCCTCCATTTTTGCCGCCTGACAGGAGGAATAGTCGAATTAACAAGGCGGAGGGAGATTTGAAATGAAACTGTTAAAAAAAGCCCTGATGGGCACGGTTGCAGCAACTTTTGCGGTAAGCGGTTCAATGGCCGGAGAGAAATGGGATATGCCGATGGCTTATTCTGCCACCAACTTTCATTCGGCAAATGGTGTGCAATTCGCAAAATGCGTTACAACCGGCACCGGTGGAGATATCGAAATCGTTGTTCATCCTTCCGGCTCTTTGTTCAAGGGGGGAGAAATAAAGCGTGCTGTCCAGACTGGTCAGGCGCCGATTGGCGAGAGGCTACTCTCCGGTCACCAAAATGAAAATGCGGTCTTCGGGTTTGATTCTGTGCCGTTCCTGGCAACGTCTTTTGATGATGCTGAAAAACTCTGGAAATCGGCAAAGCCACAACTGACAAAGGTTCTGGATGACCAGGGACTTGTTCTTTTGTACTCAGTGCCATGGCCGCCACAGGGATTATACTTCAAAAAAGAAGTCAACTCTGTCGCGGACATGAAAGGCGTCAAGTTTCGCTCGTATAATTCCGCCACGGCAAGACTTGCCGAATTGACTGGCATGTTACCCGTATCGATCGAGGCCGCTGAGATTTCACAGGCTTTCGCCACAGGTGTCGCTGAAGCCATGGTTTCATCCGGTTCAACCGGCTATGACCGCAAAGTCTGGGAAAGCCTCACTCATTTTTACGAGGTTGACGCCTGGTTGCCTCGCAATACTGTAATGGTTAACAAAGGTGTCTGGGGTGGCGTGAGTGATGCCAACAAGAATGTTATCCGCGGTTGCGCAGAACTGGCAGAATACTCGGGAACATGGCGT
>JAAENI010000165.1 GCA_024224595.1 Hyphomicrobiales bacterium | reverse complement strand
CAAAACCTAATGGGCGGGCCATATTTTGGTGCTTATTGGGACAAATCAAGTTTGAAGGCAACCAGCCTGCGGCACTTGATTTGTCCCAATGATCCCTCAAAATATGACCCGTCAAACCCTGTTGTGTATTCTTGAACAGACTCTTAATGATTCAAATGTTCCCTGGCTTGTTTGTGTGCCTGTCAGAGTCTGCTCTTTTACAAAATTGCTTGACCACAACCCGCATTTCTGTTTTTTGACTGAACGATCAGTCGGTAATTATTACTGATGAACGGGAGGCCAATTGGCTAAATCGAGCGATATGTCTGAGGTAATTGGTTTACCGGCCCCTGAGTCGTCGCCATACTCTATTGGCGGTGGCAAGCGTTTTAGTGCAATCCTTGATGCAGCAGAAGTCGTTTTTGCCTCATCCGGATTTAATGGCACCAGTATTCGTGAAATTGCCAACAAGGCCGGGGTGGCTCAGGCGCTGATCCACTACCATTTTGATAACAAAGAAAAACTGTATGAAGCTACAACGGCGCGGCGGGCCAGTCAGATAAATTCAACACGCGCTGAATTGTTGGACGCAATATTTACAGATCAAAGCCCACCGACGCTGGAAATGCTGTTGAAGCGCTTTTTTACCCGAATATTGAAACCGGACATGAGCATGCCGGTGATGGAAGCAACTTCTCACGCATTCTGGTTTCTGGTGCAAACTCTCACGAGAAACGCGACCAGCGCCTGGTCGAGCGGTATTATGACCCGATTGCGACCCGCTTTATCAAGGCTTTTAGAGAAGTAGAACCAAACCTGTCTCGCAAGAATGCAACCTGGGCCTATTTGTTTTCTATTGGTATCGGCTTGACCATGATGGCTCAAACCGGGCGCAGTCTTAAACTGTCAAAAGGAACATGCGATGACAGTGATATTGAAGCAATGTTGTCTGAGATTGTTACCTTCGTCTGCGGTGGAATTCGCGCAATGAT
>JAAENI010000164.1 GCA_024224595.1 Hyphomicrobiales bacterium | reverse complement strand
TGCTTCTAAATCAACCTCATCCGAGTCTCCTTGGGAAGTGATAAAACCCATCTGAGCAATAGCTACTCGCGCCCCAGCCAGTGCGGTTTCCCGATACTTCTGGGCCATATTGATGTCCAAAATTGCCCCGCTGCCTTGCGGAAATCCCCGTAATTGTCCCGGAAACGTCACTTTATATAGGTGATAAACTTCATCGACCGGGATACGGTGGTATTTGGTCGAATGATTCTCAATGACCACTTTACGATGATAAGCCACTACTTCGCCCTGCAAAGTTAATTCCACTCCCATCACTATTTGATTACCGTTGTAATGGGCAATGTTATAGTCGATATCTATTTCTAAAGTGTCAATTACTTCCAATCGAAAACCATAAGGACTATCAGGGTCATAGACTTTGCGCACGAAACACTCGCCGTCAATCGCCAGTGTCCGGTCTACTAAACCTAAAATATCCAGCCAGCCTGAACGTCTTCGATAAGCACATAGTTCGTTACGACGCTTGCCCCAGCGGCCCCAGTGCTGTTCAATAAGGTCATTGGCAGTATCATCAGTTTTACCGTCAAAGTTCTCGACCCGCATCATCAGTCGAATTCCAGCGTCGCCAATAATATTGGTTTCACGCATCTGCAGCCACTTGATATAATCGGAATTATTTTTAGCCAAATCTCGTGATCGCATCATCAATTTACGTAAATCACTTCTCAATTCCTCATTAGTTGTCAAGGGCGACAGTATCCAG
>JAAENI010000163.1 GCA_024224595.1 Hyphomicrobiales bacterium | reverse complement strand
CTGCCGGTCTGAAGACGGGGGATCTAACCCGTAAAAGTGGATATTAGAGTCTCCAATAATTATATGACCGCTCGCCATAGTGAATATGGCATCAGTTGAAATCCATTTTATTTGTATTCTCAGCAATTACTGTCACCAAACTGCGCACCTATGCCAAGCCGCCGGTATGAATCATAGTTCTCATTTGAGAGATCCATTGATCAGTTGTTCCACCCAGACCTCCGGTATGAAGAGTAGCAACCGACGGATATGCCAAGCCACCTGTGTGGGCATTTTGAAGCAGTATTTTGCCACCATCTTCTGAATTTTCTTGCAGCCCAGGGATAGACTGAATCGCTATCTCCCAGGTATTTTCAATCGCATTGCGAGCAGTATCCAAATCAATTCCAAGTGCACCAGCTGTCGCGCAAACCAAACCAACAATTGAAGCTGCCCTGGCCGTGCCGCCGACATAACTCGAGAACCAAAAGTAACTCTTCTCTTCCTGATAGCCTTCGGCGTCAATGATTGACTGAGACTTATCAGCCAAGAATTCAAGTCGTCTTGATATATCCGGGTGGGCCTGGGACAATCGTTTGAACCCACTAAATTCACCCCAATTGTTGACATGATAACTAAGCTCAACGCGCTGTTGTCCAACACTTGGTTCTTCAATATTATTTATCAACTCTTGTGCCAAACAAAGGTAATTAGCAGAACTCTCGTTATCATTTGCCGCCAATTGTTCATGTGCACGGAACAGGTGGGATAGCGCAAGCATATAGCAGGCGAAAACATGATTTTCATTTCCTTGTTTCGCCCGAAATGCAAAATATTCAAACTGCTCAAGTAGGGCCCTCAGCATCCCTGCAATCGTAATACCAATTCTATTTCCAGGTTCGGCCTGTATTTCATTTTGGATAAATTCCAGAATTTGAAAAACTTGACGATATCGGGTCATGCAAGCATTGGCAGGCTGAAGTCGAATCTGGGTTCGAAATGGCTCCCGAATTTTCAAGGCCTCACACTGACCTGCTAAATATATTGCACGCTCAAGATGGTGTGCTTCAGCCCAGACCAATATTCTGTTTAATTGCAATCGGCCGCCCAGATCAGTATCAGGGGCAAGATTATTGGCCGCTTTTTTCATATCCGAGGTTAGCTTCTCTAATTGTTGATTGAAGACTATTGGAAGCCCACCTGGGGTAACTTGCTCGAACAGAAATTCCGCGCGTTGTCGTAGATGAACATATTCATCATATTGTTCACGGGTGGGATAAAGCTTACTAATTCTTGCAGGATCAACTTTTCTTATAGCATCCAGAAGTGGCTTCAAGTTAGCAGACATAACGTTCTCCAATTTGTTCATTAAAAGGTGACAACCCAACTCCCGCAATATTGTCGCACAGCAACTCCTTTTCATTAAACGACGGGAGGGATCTCCAAAATCTCACTGCGACCAAATAACTGTAGATGGATTGATTTTACTTTGGCCTGTTATGAAACATTCAGCTGCCCGGCAGCAGCAGCTGCTAGCGCCGCGGCCAGATCGTCTTTGGATGAATGGCCAATTTGGGCATCGGCAGTATTGTCACCAAAGAATGGTTCAATTAAAGCTGAGGGAATATTGACTGAAGACACGCTTTTGTATCCGCGATCACCCGGATCTCTTTCCTTTAGCCCGCGGTCTTTAGTTCCAAGAACATCCAGCATCGATTGTTGCAGGCGGTTAGCCCAAGATTTTGAACCGGAGTTGGTGTCAGCGTCATAAAGAGTTTCTGTGCCTCTGGCGGAGCCGTTGAAGGCATTAAAATGCAACTCCATAACACATGCGGCACCCCATGATTTGACCTGTTTGTATGCACCGCTAATTCCGATACCATCACGATAAAATATTTTTGACTCAACGCCTCTGTTTTGGCACTCCTGTTTAATCTTAGTGGCCAAATCCTTGTTCCATGGGTATTCGCTTTGATTAATGGGCGAAGTACCAGATGCCCCAGGACTGTTTTGTGTATGGCCGACAACAATAGCCAGTGACTGCCCAGCTGAGCGAAGAGCGAATTCCAAAGACCGGGTTCCGTTTCGTAACCCATGCAGCTCTTCTTCTAGATCATTAATGTATTCACGATAAGCGCGCAGTTTTTGATAATCCTCATATGATATATCGTTGCCAGCGCGGATTTGTTTTTCAATTTTCAATAGGTTTTCCATGATGATGCTTCCTGTTGGTTCATGACTTAATTCGAGATGATATAGGCAGGTACCGAACGTGCTCTTGAACGAGCACCCCGCTTGTTTCGATTCCTGAATGAGGCTGATTCAGTAACCCTTGACTTCGCGGTGGATCTGATTTTGTTGGTGTCTTGACTTTCTTCGCCGTCGATAGGCATGATTACACCACCATTGGCCGCCTGATGTAACCAGTTGGTCAGCTGTGAATGAAGATACAAGCTTGAATATCTGTAGAGCTGTCGGTTTGCATATTCATCAGGCAACTGACTTGGGTCTGCCTCCAAGATTAAATCATCAATCCGTTGAGATGCATATTCTCTCGCAACTTGCCACTTTTTGTAAACCGCGCCCTTGAATTTTGATAAAAGAAATAGCTCGTCATAGTCGGTAAGCAAACCGCTAACAAATCCCAATGCAGCTGAAACCGCCGAAACAGAAAGACTTGATGCCTTGGCTGCATTCATCAAAGTGGGCAATCCTGTACTAAGTGAGGTGACTTGCCTTCCGCCAAAACGAACACGGGCGCGAATAGCTTCGAGGTGATTAAAGAATTTGTCACAATGCGCGTCAGCAATAGTCATTCCACTATACAATCGATTGTTAGGTTCGAGATTGCTGAGCTCCAAGCGCAGTGCCACGATCTCAATTTCAAATCCTGATTGTCGCGTCAGTACTATTGGCTGATAACTGGAAGCTGTGGCACTGCACCCTGAAATGGACAATCTTGTTGCCAAAATAAGTATTACGTTTTTCATTGGGTGCTCCCGAACAAATTAATCGAGAGCACCAAATCGCAACTACCGTGATTCAACTGTGAATCGATTATTGTGCAGTAATTGCAAACCTAATCAAGCAACCGCTTTTTGAGAAGATGACTGAATTGAATTAGCGGCAGATGATAGTGCAGGGATATTTCCGCGTCGCTCAAACTGATATGAGATTGGGTCGAATCAGCATTGAGTTCATTTAGCAATGTTTCGACAAATTCCTGCCAGGACTGACGGGAAACATTCTCTGCGGGCATCCAGATTTTCCAACCGTTGGTGTCAAGAGAAAAGTAATTTCGGATCAATTCATTCGGATCAATATTCATAGAACAGGATTCCTGTTGAAATATGCTAGGAGCAAGTAATGAGCCCCCATCTATTCAAAACAATATTGATGTGATTGGATCGTGAATACTGAAATCGGAGATGCCAAAAAAACGAGGATTGCGTAAGAATCACATTGGATTCACGCTGGGTGCGATTTGATTGAAAAATAGAAAATAAGGTTCAAGGAAGTATGGAGATGAAAAATAAATTTGGAATGTCTAGATTGGTCAAAACGGGGTGTTTTGGATTGCTTGGGATGCTTTTATCTATCCAGGCTTCTTTGGCTGACACAGCAGCAAAAGTGTATCCAGCACCATTCAATCATGGCGACTCAGAAAGTGTTCGTTCATATCGCCCACTCATTATTGTTGACCCTGAGATTATTGACAAAGCAGATTTTTCACTACGCAACACGTTAAGTTCTATTCTACGCAAGGGCGAAGTGGTCCCGGAAAATAAGGCAATTGAGGCTTTTCTGGGCACTTTGTTAAGTACATTCAAAGAGAAAAAATTCAAAAATCCGATGAACAATGACCAACTTGTAGATGTGGATCCAATTGATGGATTTATGGGCATCGAGGCTATCGAATTTCTCAACCCCGGTTCTCCCTATTACCTCGTTCCAACCGCTATTGTTAATCGACTTGATCTGGCCGATGAGGATTTTCAAAATTGCGGGGAATACCGGATAGTATATTCTTTCGGTTATGACAAAAACGATATAATGCTCAAAAAACGTGGAAATATCAAGCATTTCAGCTTGATTTTCGAAGCTCAGCTTGGCAACCCGGCAAATTCATCCGGAAATGCTGTGGATTACAAAATGCGAAACAATGGCTGCCTTCAAGTCGCCAATATTTGGGACGGGTTCAAGAGCTTGGAGGAAAAAGAAGCGGATAAACAAAAAATTGCCGACGCGCTCAGCAAGTTTTTCTATGGCAGCATTGGGTCCCGCGACAGCAGAGCAATCCATCCCAATAATCTGGCAGATCTACATGGCCAGATACGCGGAAATGTAAAAGCCTGGAATCAACAGCAAAAGCATGACAAATGGCAATTGCGTGAATGGAACGTAAAAAATGCAAAATTGGTGCGATCAAAACCGCTGCTTGAATATGCTCGATCAAACAATCTCGATTATAGTATTGAAGCAACAACCATCAAAGGTAGCCCAATTGTCGAATTCTACGACAATTTGGGCAGCAGTAATAATTCAGATCATGAGGCTACCAAAAAATTGTTTCAGAATAAATTTGTTGGTGTTTATTTTCTAAATTTGATCAAATCCGTTCAATATGAGACTGGCAAAATTGATATAATTGGAAGGCTAGGAGCACCTGAGAAACCAATTGGCCCTTTTTTTGGAAAGGAATTCAATGACTTTGATGGTATTTCAGACCCAAATAAACATGACCGAGTAAAATTTAATGAATCCAGAAATATTGGCGAACGAGTAACAAGCAGAATCCCTCAGAATTTACCCAACAAAATGACTATGAAAAAAGAAACTGTAATTACAATGGTCCAAGCATTGTCTTGTGCGGGGTGCCATGGGTTTTCCGGCAAACAGCCAATTTTACATCATGAAATCAACGACGAGTCCGAAGCAACAAAATGGCCCAGTCATAAAAATAATGTTCACATTACAGAACCTCAATTGTTTCACAACGTAGTTACAGCAACGGTATCACCGGCATTATCCCAATACTTTTTACCATTTCGGAAAAAAGGATTTGATGATTTTATTGCCAACAAAAAAGCACCCAATATACCGCAACAACTAAGTGCACACCCATTAAACAACAGCATACTTGCAACCAATATTCTCAAATTATCTCAGCCCGGACTAGAATCTGAGATAGCAGATGAAAGAAAGCAAGTTTTACTGCAAGTTGAAAACTATCGTTATCGTTCCAGAGCCAGGGGCGGTGCTTTTGTGATGAACCGAAGAACCCATTAATACCAAAACCTAAACCATAGACCGGCAACCAACCAAAAAAGGATAAGAAAATGAACAGCAATATTTTCAAAATCGACCCCAGCAGCACTGATTTGTTTGGCGAGCTAATTGCAGAATGGTCAAGGGGAATAACTCCAAGACCAAACACTTATGAAAAATTTTTGGGGCAACTTGATGGAAAAGGAATCTCATATAGTGAGCCAGACCATAGGTTGCCCGATTTGCAACTGCAGATTATTCCGATGGCAGACAATGTGCTTACGCTTACCATACCAACACCCTTGATGATCGATAATGCTATCGATTCCGCAAATACAGATACAGATACCTACCCGTTACCTAAAGCATATGAACTGGTGTTTAAAGATAATACTAAAGTTCCAGGCGACGAGTTAAACGCGGATGACCGCAAAACAATTCTTATGGCTCGGATTGGCGACTATAGCGTTTCTCATTGTCAGTAACCGTAAACCTCCCTCCTCTCAAGTAACTGGAAGGCCAGCGCGTTGCAGGCCATTTTTTAGAAGGTTTTGATCCTCTTTGCGACGAATTGGGAAACAATGCAAAAACCACGACATAATGTTCGCATCATTTGCTGGTTCGTCTGATTGCCAGCGCGTGCGAACCAGATCGAGAAATTTTTGACCAGTAATCTTTGCAAGGTCTTCTTTTCCCTGCATTGCTTCTGCAGCAGCTCTCCAGCCAACAAGATCTGTAATCACGCCATGTGCGTTGTCAAATGCTTCCAGCGAGCTGTCAAAGTCCTGATCAAAAAAACGGATGCAAGCTATGTACCCCCATTGAAAAGCAGAAAGAGCTGGATTCAATTTTGCAGCGGCTTCTGCGAGTTCGCGTGCTTTGGCGCGATTTCCGCTATAAGATATTCCATGAGCACAAGGCGCTAGAGTGGTCGGACTGTTGGGGTTCAGCTCATGGGCCATGCTGAAATGTAATTCAGCCTGATCGTATCTTCCTGCCATCGCATTTGACCATCCCAACGCCAAATGATTTCGCGTATCAAGGGGGTCAAGATCGACAGATATTCTTGAAAATTTCAATGCCTCAGATACCGATTTTTGCGACCGGCGCAGTCCCGGATAGCGAAAGTGTTTTGTGTTGAATACTGATGCCAAACTGCTAAAAGCCGGTGCAAAATATGGGGCAATCGAAATTATCTCCCTAAAGGTTGCTTCAGCATTTTCTTGATGCTCCGGTGTCCAGTATAGCGTATTATTGTAGCCTTTCAGCCAAAGGTTATGGGCCTCAGCTGGCAGGCCGGGTTGAGCTAAATGTTGGTTAAGTCGTTCAGATGATAAATATACATTCATTGCCATGGAAACACGCCTGACCAATAACTGTCTCATGGCTGCCCAATTGGAATTGGACAAATCAAGCTGCTCGCTCCAAATATACTGCTGGGATGCAGTCTCTTTAAGAGTGATAATGATTCTAATGGCACCTTCATGCTCAAGGTAGGTGCCATCCAATTGATAATCTAACCTGGAGCCTGTGGAACCAACGGAAACTTGATGGCCTTGAGCAACTAAGATTGTTGGATCAGCTTCGACAACCGCCCATTCGCGAAATCGAGCCAGCGAAGCAGTAAGCTCACTCCTGAATCCGTGTATCAAATAATCCTCAAATCCCCATTCTCCTCCTTGCATAAATTGAGCAACACCAATGACAGGAGGCCCGATCTTGTGCTGGATGATTTGAATTTCAGGTGGCTGAGATGTGGTGGTTGCCAGAAGTTTGGGGGATTCACGTTGCCCGGATAAATAATTGCCAGACTTGATGTCAGCGATTAGCATAATGGTATTGTCATCCGGCTCCATATCATATTCATCGCCTAGTAACTCCCACAACATATTATATTGACGGATGGCCGCCGAAATATTCCCTGCATCAGCATGGTGTTTGATTATATGGCGTTGTGCTTCTTCGTGGGTTGGATCGATATTAACAAGCGCATCTGCTGCTTGTTTTGCAGGCGCCATAGAGCCAGCTTTGAGTATGGCCTGCAAAGCTTCAACAAAATGATCACCCCATTTTTTACGAATTACGTAAAGCCAAGCGGTAAAGGACGGATCGAGATTTTCATACCCATATAAAATTCTTTCTGGAGTCCCAATTTCATCCTTCAGAATCCCATCGATAACACCACGGTCAATTTCTCCGGATAACAAGGTTACATCGACTTCAACGCTTTGGCTTTCGAGAATAATATCTTGATGTTCTGTCGAGAATCCATCAAATCCAATTTTGGCAAAAAGTGTTCTGATTTGTTTGAGTGTTTGACGAAGTGATGCGCGAGCCTGTTTTTCATTCCGGTCACTCCAAAACATGCCGGTGAGAAATTCCCGAACAACCGGTTTACCTTTGTTGATGGCTAAATAAGCAATAACCCCACAAGCCTTTCGGCTTGATACCGTTACTATTTCATCAGTGCTTGTTTCGAGAGAAAATCCACCAAGTAAATTTACTTTTAGCGTAACCGTTTTAGAATTAGCTTTTGATTTATTTAACACTCCCAGTTTTCCCTATCCAAAATTGTGCCTATACCAGCACCTTATTCTTGGGAATTTTAAAAATCAAATAGGCGAGATGGTGCTCTTGCTTCGGTGGAGGTCGATATTATTATGCATTGCAGCTTTTATTAGCCTGTCCGATATCCAATCAATTTTTGAAGACTGCAGTCCGGGGATCAAAACCTTTGCAACAGGAATGTCGATTTCATTTCGGGTTAAATCAATGTAGTAAGCCTTGAAGCCAGCTGAATGTATGTGCTTTAAAAGATATTGTGTTGAATCAATCAAATCTACCGTCGGGCAGCGCGGGCCTGCAGTCCTCGAAAATTGCTGAAAATTCGCTACATTGAGTTTTTTGTGCCTTTGTATCCATATTTTATCTAGCGGGGCCAGATCTTCGTAGTTTTGAAATTCTGATCTCGTAAGGGAAATTTCCTGCGCCACCTCCATTTGGCACAGTTCGATCAGCGCCCGTTGCAATGCGCCTTTCATTGTCAGATTTGAACTGAAACCGGCGACGACCGAACTTCCATCTGCCTCGCTAGACAAGGCTGCGATTGTCGGGATTCCAATACCGGCGGTAATATCAAGAAACCAGCAGTGCCTGTCTGTTTGCTGCTTTATCTCCTCCACAAAATCAAGAATTCCCGATCCATCGATGGTTTTAGTATCAATTTTTTTCGCCGCATTCCCACCAAACCACCACAACGCAATTGCGTCACGTTCAATTACTTCCAGGGTGCCCGATCGAACGGCATCTTGCAGGGTGATTCCTGCGCCAATTCCTGTACTTTCAGATGGCCTTTTTGCATTTCGGTAGCCAACCGGTTTTCGAATTACCAATTCACGAGGGAATTTTACCTCGCTGTCATCAAGAAGAGATTTTGCCGTAATCCAATCAAGGTCTGTCAGTCGGGCGGCGTTTTCACCACCCAAACCGGCTATGGCCCAATTTAACTCTTTCTCGTTCAACCCGCTTTCAAAGTTTTTTGGATTATCACTAGAACTGTCCTGCCATTGGATAAAAGACAGGAACTCAGCTGCTTCTCCACAACAACCTTCGAAAGCTCTCCGAAATGTTTCCCCACACCCACCAACACCCGTAGTAGCGGGCAGAAAATCAAAGTTTCCGTATGTGGACGGGGAAACCATGGCCCCCAAGAAAAAAGCTCCCGGTGAAAACCGCATTGGCAATTCGAATCCTCTGTCAAATTTTGATGCAAGTTTCAATAATGCCAAACGATTTGCAATAATCTGTTCGGATGCGGCAACCAGCTTGACCTCATTAGAGCCAACAGATGAATCAATATATTCAAGTCGAACCAGCAACTCGCGGGCCGTAGCGAACTGCTGGTATTGGCGGGTGGTTTCAAAGTCTTCGACCAAACCATGTTTTTCCGGGTTCTGGACCTCAGTGAACAGGTGATAAGCGTTCTGAAATATCGTTTTCATACCCTATAGCTCAATTTCTCGGAGGTTAGTTTCCACCCCAAAGCCTTTTCAGTTCAAGCCAAAAACTAGCCGACATGTTAACTCAACGGTTATCCTAGTCCTCATTTTTTCTGCAGGAGACCACAAGAACAAACACATTGTAGATCCCAACACCCCCTTCAAACAAGCGCTCGCTTTGGACGTCACATATGATTTGAACCCAATGCCCACTTTTGCGATTGTCTAAACAGCGAAAATCCAACGCGTTGAAATCTTTGCAATAGATTCCGGACATTCGTTGAATCGATACAACTCAGATTGCGACATCGTGCCCGCTGACCTGGCGATTGGCCAATAATGAGTTCTTGTAGTTGGCTAACTGACTATTTGAGTCGGTTCAAATTGCGTTTCATTTCTTGATCAAGAATTCGCTTTCAGGCGCGCCTTGATCCAATCAAATTTCACCTGCCAAATACGCGGCCCAGCGCTTGAAAAACTCACTATGGTCCTTAAACTTCATTAGCCTAATGTTGCCGAAACTCGGTTGATGTGCAAGTTCTATGCATTCGTTAGGGAATTTAGACAATCAAACGGGCCAAATTTGGCGGTGATTAGAATCGACCAGCGATTCAATGAAAAGATGACCGATTCTAGTATTAATCGGTACTGCTTGGCTTAATTTTTGTTCTGATGAATCCATCGATGACATCCGAACCCGAATAGCCTGCGGCGATCAGACCGAGGACAAAAGATGCCGGTATTTTTTCTTCCTGGAATGCCTTGTAAAAATCGACCGCATTGGTCTCGCCAAGGCCGGCAAAACCCAAAGCAGTCAGTGAACCCGCTACCCCGCCTGTTGCCAGACTGAGCCACATACGGCCAGGTTCGAATGCCGCGTCGTAGGCTGCTTTGTTCCCTGCATATTCCTGCTTGAGCTTTCTCATACCCAGGCTGTGGCGGATAAATTGGCCGAGAATACCAAACATGAAGCCGAGCATTACCAATGCCATCCAGTCCTGTGCACCCATCATTTTTCAATATCCTTCTAAAGCGGATTCCAGATACGGTTGCGGCGGTACTCAAAATTTAATTTTCAGACCGAATTTTAACTCATGGGTTTTATCCAACACCAACGGAACGCGGCCAAACCGGTAGTCGATGCCGATTGCCGCATTACCGGCTTTGTTCAGTAGATAATCCAATTCTGCAGTTAAATCGTAACTATCTTGCGAGTTCCCAGTCAGTTCAAATAAATGCTGGTAACCTGCTTTGGCTGTAAAGTTTGAGAGCCACCGCATATTTTCGGAAAGCCCAGTTTCCGGTATCCAAACATTTAGTTCCAATTTTGGCCCAACTCGAACGAAATTTCTGTCTGTTGCAAGATCAGGGTTTCCGCCATTATCGACAATCTTGCCACCTTCAATGTGAGCAATTACCCGCGATTGGAAACCAAGAAAACCCTCTTCGTTGGGATACCCGATACCGAGTTCCGGAATAACGGGTTCCCATTGTGCCTCGCCGGCAACAATGCCTGTCTCAAAATCAAAATTCGTATGATAAACTGCGTTGGCGCGAAAATATTGACTGTCAAACAGTCCACCACCAAAATTCCACTCACCACCCAATCTGAAAGCAAGGGCATCGCGATCAGTTTTGGGTTTTGCCGGATTCTTGAAATAATCGAATGTAACAGACGGCACAGTCACGTACTCAATCAGTTGCGAATTCTTACTCGATGGTTTTGCATTCGGAAACCTCGTTCTGAGAGGGAAAATGATAGACCCTTTGGCGCTGGTCAGTGTGGTGTGATCCTTAAGGTCTTTGACGAACGAGAAATTTGCAGCTTTTGCGCGTTTGAAAGCTACGGCATTGTCAAGAACACCTATATCTTCGTGCTTTTCCCGCAAAAGCAATCCACCGGCTTGAAAGACCTTGTTTCCGTCGGTGCTTTTCTTCGGCTCGCCTTCTGCAAATGTCGCAGGTTTGTGCTCAAGATGAACTCGCTCCAACTCCTTGACATAAACTGGTTTTTTCCCGTCAAACCCCGGAATTTCTATAAGGTCATCATGGGCTTCCCGGTTTGCAGTGCCTCGTGCCTCGGTTTTATATTCTTCGAGTTCTGCGGGCTTAATAATGCCATCCTTGTTCTTGTCCAGCGCCCGATACACCGCGCTCGTGCGATGCAAGGTATAGGCGGCATATTCCTGCGCATTCAAATAATTGTCTCCAGATAAGTCAAAAACCTTTGGTTTCACTTCCCCCGAAGCGATCGAAATGCTGCAGCCCAGAAATATCGCGGTTGATAAACTGGTTGAATAATGGAGGGAATATCGCATGCTATATTCCTAACTTTTTCAAAATGATATCGTATATATCCCCCACCGTTTTCAGCTTGGCGATTTCCGAGATAGAGACACCTAAATTGAATTTATTGTTCAACCTGGTGGTGATGGCAGTTTTATCACGGTTTCCGAGTTTTCTTCGATAGGTCATCGTCGAGAGTTTCATCATCAGAACCTTGGCAATACCCTTCCATATCTTTGGAATTGGAATCTCTGGCACAAGAGGTTGAACAGATTCAGCCCCCCTACCACCGGCAAATGGTGTACGATGGTAATTGGCAAGCCATGGTGATTTACCAGGGTTCATTTTCCATTTTTTCGGCCAGGGAATTTCACCGCCCGCCATATAGGGAGGGTATGGCGGGCGAGGGCCAGCTGGGCCCCAAGGTCCATTCGGTCCCCAAGGCCCCCATGGCCCCCGAGGCCCAATCCATGGTCCGTCGTCGGGGCCCCATGGCCAGTCCGGTTCAATTGATAGCCCGGGCATTGAACGCCCAAGGCTTCTGCCAATGATCTCGTTACCCGAACCTGTATTCTCGGCAGCGGCCAACAGATCATCAAAGTTTGCCATTCGAATATTCAATTCCTCGGTGACAGCCGACATATTGCATGCGATGGCGTGTTCTGCTGCGGGGTTGGAATTGGTTTCGCCAGCAAAGTGAAGCCCGACGGCATCGTTGGAATTTGGATTAATCCACACACTACCGCTATCGCCAGGTTTTGACAGTTCATCATTGTTGGGATTGCCGGGCGTTTCAGGAACCAGCTTGAAACCGGTAATATCACGGAGTTCGTATTTCCCCGGACGAACCTCATATTCGATTCTGTATATGCCTTCGCCGTCGACCCTTGCTCTGGTCTGGCCGGTGGTACGCCCGGATTTTTCGAGCACCTCTCCAAGGCGTGAATCTCTTATCGCCTGTGGCGCGTGATAGGAGCCGTAGGATATCGGTAACCAGTTCCGGGCGCCGGTAAGCAAGGCAATTGCCGCATCACCTGAAAGGCCGAGAATACTGCGGTTAAGTTCGGCAACTATATCCTCGGGTTCGGGTTTTTTATCATCCGGACCAGGTTGTACAATCGGATCGCCGATTTGACCCTGCGCACCAACCAGAACATGCCAGTTGGACAAGATAGCCGGTCGACCGGTTACATTGTCAATGACAATTGCGCCGATTGTTCCTGTGCCGCTAATTGGTCTGCCGCAGGAAACACCTCCCATAAGCATGTTAATCCTCGCCTGATGGTCTGCAGGTGTGGTCGCGCGGTTAATCTTATATGCGCCTTGAATGACATCCAATGGAATTCCATCAATGTCGGGAGGGAAAACCTCGGTGCTTTCCAATTCTGAAGTCGGAATTTTTTGCTCAACATGAACACGCACACACAATTCTTTGGTGGGCTCATCTTTGGTCCATTGATAACCGATGTCAAAGCCGGTCACATTGCTGCGATGAGAAAATCTTTTTATTGCAGCTTTCATTGCGACATTGAGTTGATCACGTGAGTATTTCTTTTTGGCAGCCATCGTAATTTCCCCTGACAGGTGTTGCCCGGACGAACCCCCTCAAAGGTTTTGTCTGGAATCCAATCTACGGGAATACCTTAAAAAGACAGGCGTGAATCGAACGTGAATCACTCTTTTACTGCCATTCAACTCGGTTTGAGGAGCATTGGCTTAGATTATATATCTTGATTTGGATAGGCCGATCACGATGACATAAAAAGCTGTATTTCAAATTCCAGCAGCTGCAACTTTAAAACCGTATGGAACGATAGTTTACACCCCATCAGTATTGATTGGTAGACAATACACAAATAACTCATTTCAATTAAGACAAAATTGCTAACCTAGAACGAAAAATAATCTGCCAGCTCAGCCAGACCCATTGTGTCATCATCGATGAACTGGGTTACATTCCATTCCCCAAATCAGGCGGAGCACTGCTCTTCCACCTGATCTCCAAGCTCTATGAAAATACCAGTGTCATTATCACCACCAATCTGGAGTTCGGCGAATGGGTCTTTGTCTTCGGTGATGCCAAAATGACAACCGCGCTGCTGGACAGGATCACACATCATTGCTCAATCATCGAAACCGGCAATAACTCATGCCGGTTCTCTCAAAGTCGTAACAAGAAAAACCGGACGCCAAAAGCCCGGCTTGACCACAGCCCTCGCTCCGCTACGTCTGCTGTGTGGCCACTTCACGAAGCGGGGTCTATGGACAACCCTCCGAGACATCAGTGAGACAATATTACCCGGCATTGGCACAAGCTGGGTGGGTCAATTTCAAATGCCAAACACGGGTCAGTTTTAAACGCTCATTGACAGTTTAGCTTACAAATCACGACTTTACTAAGCGCAAAAGCACTTGTTCAAGCGAATTGCAAAAATACAACCCAAATTCCCTATTGAAAAAATTGAACGGATAGTCAGGACCTTTGGACCGCACACATGCTCTTTGTGTGTAAAAGGTTAGGTTTGACACAGCCTTCGTTGGCACTTCACTGCCGAAATGCGTCTTCAAAATTTGTGGCAGCTAACGGGTGAACTTCAGACTTAGTTCTGCAATAAGCGATAGCTGTGCACTACGGAATTTTGTTTTTTTGGCCGGACGTGGCTTTAATAATTTTCGTTCTTGAAATATTTTGTGCCCAAACGGCAAGCGATTTCCCAGCTAGCAAATCCTAAGCAGGCAATAACCAGATAGTTTAGCACCACATGTGCCGTGAAAGGTGCCATACTCTTGAGCAAAACCCACAGGAACACCATGATAGAATAGAAAAGAAACGCCATTGTTAGTTTGCTGATGAAAATAATCATAGTCGTGGATTATCTACCCCCCGGCCTGTGATCCACCAGACAATAAATACCACTACAACTCCAGGAATTCCCGTTGCAGTGCCCGGTTTGCCGCCGAGGACAATCATGATTACGACAGTGAGCAGAGCCGAGACCATCGTCAGCAAAATTCGCAACAGAATATGCAATACACCTTCTCCATTGTGTAAAACTATGTTGTTTGGTTTCTTGAGTGGATTCTCGCCTTTAACATGTGAATTTGAGCTCGCCCAGTAACCTGTTGATTCGCTAAATATACCAAAAACAAGGATTCTGCTCCGTGTTTAAAGCCTATAATACGTAAAGAATTGCGAAAAAGAAAGACAATTCCGCATACTGACTTAGTCGATCAACAAAGATTTCCGTAGCATTATGCGTGAATGACCACTCGAGACACCTTCAAACACCAACTGCGACGAGTTAGAAAATTAAGAGATCTCAGTCAGGAAAAACTCGCGGCCAAAGCTAACCGTTCCGTAGAAGCAATTTCCAATCTTGAGCGCGGCCTCAATCTTCCCAGCTTCGACACTTTGGAAGAACTTGCGACTGCATTGAATGTCCCAGTGCGCGATTTTTTCGAATTTGAAGATGAAAACTCAGGACGCTCAACGAAACTGACCGAGCTACTAAATGCTGCCCGCATGCTTGATGATACCGACTTGTCAATTGCGGTCACTCAAATTTACGCGTTGCGGGACAAAAACCCCGGTTTCTGAGCCAACGGCTCTTTCGCAGGAAACAACCAATGCAAACCGATCAATACAAATACCCAGCCAACAAATCCATCTCTGCTCGTATTGCTACCCATTATGATGATCATCACCGGTAGCACAAATAATATTAGCGGGACCAATTCTGTTTCCCGTCAGAATTCATGAGACAGAATTGTAAGTTTACCTCATATTATCCAGCGCGTTAACAGCTGGCCCGAAGAGGAATAGGCAACTGTATGCGATGTGTTCTGTCCTGGGAGATTTAGCCCTTAGGCAATTTCTGAAATTTTTCTGGTCTTTCAACCCAATTGAACGGGTGAATATTGGCAGAGCGATCGAGCGTGATTTTCAGGCAGAAGCCAAAGCAAATTCAACCACCATCAACGAATAGGCCCGCTGCAAATTCAGCTATGCGGGGAGGTTCTGTCAGTTCTCTCTATAGGGGGAGTTAAGTTTTTTCCATCGGGGACTGCTACAGTTAAAACACCATCCCGGGCTTGATGAATTTTTCCCTCACTTCGAAGTTTTTCAATTTCTTGATAAGCCTTGGTTGTGCCCAACCGAGATGCTCTTGCAATCATACCGGGACTCCAATTTCCAGCCCTGACAGCATCCAAGATAATCACTTCTGCTGACTTTTGATTTTTGAGCTGTGACGCTGCGACTTCCGCGACATTTGCGACACGGGGCTGCTTTTTAGGTTGTTTTCTCTCTTGTGTCGCGGGTGTCGCAGAAGTCGCAGGGATACCTCTTTCAATCTTCAAAAGTGCTGCTCTAACATCAAAGTACATTTTGGGGCCTCACAATTTGATAGGCTTCCTTGCGTTTTTTATCTCGGATAATAGTTCCAGGGGCTAGCCGTAGAAGCCAACCATGCTTTTCCAACAGCGATATTGCACTTTTTGCTTTTTCGCTTTCCCGCAAAGAGTTCGGGCCTTTGCGAATAATATCTCGGGGCAATATATACTCATCAGGCCAGCTTTCCGTGAGCCATTTTTTCAGAAGTTCGGCTTGTACTACTTTCTCAGAAATTATCGCTGCATCTACCAACCTTTCGACTTCTGAAAGATAATATTGGGCAAGTTCAATCCCATTTGCCATGGTGTCTGCTGTAATTTTGGTAGCATTCGGGTCTGTCCAAAGTGTCATGACGCCAGCAATGCGTGCCGCCTGTTCTGCTGTTTTGGAGGCATAGGGCCTCACATGGGCCAATTTACCATCAGGGGCCTGATCTTTTTCTGTTATTTCATAATATTGTAGCAGAAGTTCCTTGGCATCATTCGAAAACCGCAAATGTGGTGGTTCCAGTTCGTTCATAGTCCCCTCACGCAAAGGCAAGCTGGTCTCCACCAAAGTGCGCAATTTAACTCCAAAAGTGGCAATGGCAGTATCACTGGCAGGATCGTAACCGCGCCTTGTGCGTGTTCCAATTGCGCTTTCAGGTTCACACATCAAGAATCGGGCAAGAAAACCCTGAGTGTTGGCAACAGGGTCGGCCAGCAGTGGCCTTGCTGCAATAGGCTGAACCATCATATGAGAGGCTAACCGCCGCCCGCGTAATGTACTTGCACCGTCACCGGCCCTTGTTCGGTTTATCGATGCTCCATCCCAAAGACCTGAGAAGCCAGCACAGGTTTTAAGCCGGTTGTCTGAGTTCATGGCATGGCCACCAATAAAGCTACCCGCCTCGTCTGTGAATAATCCAAGAGAAGGGTGACCTACTGCAAAGAGTTTCACCAATCCCTCGAATGTCGGATCGGTCGCCGTCCGGTTTGGCAATAGCGGTGCTTCCGGCTGATTTGGCATAGCATCAAGTTCAGCACGTGCTTCCAGTGCCTTGTTGGCATTCGTTCCGGCCGCCCCTTTCATTAACCTTTTGTGCTTCAGTTCCCAAATAGTTTTTTCGGTAGAATAAATGGCAAGATTTACTTTAAACTCCGCTGCTGTAGCAGCTTCGAAATCCCGGACGGCCTGCATCAACAGTTTATCACTGCCACTTTTACGCTCACCCGATTGTGCAACTGTCAAACAGTACAATGAAACTGGAGCAAAGCCACCCAAGGTTTCTACATCTGC
Organism: Hyphomicrobiales bacterium; assembly: GCA_024224595.1. GTDB lineage: Bacteria > Pseudomonadota > Alphaproteobacteria > Rhizobiales > Rhizobiaceae > JAAEMP01. Next base: position 4,577 of record JAAENI010000163.1, on the reverse strand, counting down.
AAAACCCTGTACTGCAAATGAGGCAACTGCCAGGGCACTTTGTGCAGCTATGGCAATCGGGGCCTGTGTTTTATCGTGAACAGCTTCCACTGCCCTTTGCAGCGGGCCCAATGCATCAATCGGATATGGTTTCCCCTTCGGGATTTCACGAATTAATGGTGATGGCCCTTCATCATTTATCGCCACTGGAATTTCCAAACGAATTGCACCTTTTTCATCGAGCATTTGTTCTGGTGAAGTGTAATTCATGCCACCATCCAATCAGCAAAATCGGTTCCTATCTCAGGAGTTACAAAAATCCGAACTTCCTTGCCTGCTTCCTTCCACCGGCCACCGCATTCACGTGCAGAATTTTGACCTTTCTGAGATTCATCATTATCGGCAAATATTGTCAGTGCATCGACGTGAATGAGAATAGGAAACTTACCAATGCCGTCCGCTGTCAAACATACCCATAGTGGTTTAAACCCCATATCCATCAAGGCCAGACCGGTCTCAATTCCTTCACATATGTGAAGACCGTATGTAACATCCTCATCTGGTGTTAGTTTAACAACCGCCCCATTGGCTGGCCCAAACATCGCCTTATCCTTTGGGTCAAGTCTTGTGCGATGAATGCCTTGAAATTCATTGGTGTGAATATTCACCATCGCTGCAACCATTGCCTGGACAGCCTCACCTTCGAAAGGGCACGCAGGGTGATAGCGCAAGGCACAGCTGTATGCTTCAATAGCAAGCTTTAGGCCACGTCCGTGTAAGTAGGTTTCAACCGGGCTTCCTACTGCTGCACGGGTTTCCTGCCAGATTTTTCGGGCGCTAGGTGTATTATTTGCTTTGGGTGCAATGGGCCGGCTCACTAATGGTTTCATCTGGCGTGGTTCAAGACCAATGCCCAGTCTATCCTTCACATGGTCACGGCAAACCTGCCAGTTGTCACCGGCAAATGAATGAACCCAAAACCCATCAGGCGCTTTTGGGTCAAACGTCACACATAAACTGCGATCAATTTTCGAATGACCGAGACCCGGGCAAAGTATCTTACCACCTGAAACTATTCCACCCAGGACATTTGCTACTGCTTCGAGATTCATAGCGATCTCCTAATATCTCGTACTGCAGAGGCCAGCAAAAGACGTTCACTTTCTTCTGCTGCCAGCAACACTTTGAATTGATGTTCGGGCAAATGCCGGTTGATAGCTTCCTTGACAATGGCACGAAGCATTTTAGGTTCAATGGCATCCAATTCCACCGACACTGTACCAAAGCCTCTGGCCCGGCTGTCAGTCGATTTAGTAGGACGCGTTGGCAGGTTCCATGCTTTGATCTGATCAGGGTTTACCGCTATCCGCTCAAAGTGGATTTCGGCATCTGGCGCCATTTCTTTGAGGGTTGACGCAATCTTCTCACCTGCATTCACACCGGACGGATCAAAATCGCCCAGATGATAAATGTAGGTCGGATTATCAATTGACGCGATGTACGATGCTGCACCGTGCAAAAACGAAAGAGAAGCATAACCCCTGGCAACCATCAAAGGCACATCGAATTGAGAAGTGACCGGCAAAACAACACCGCTCAATGCATCCTTTTCAAGCCAAATTTCTATATAGTAAGGAATTTCGTCCCAAAGTGCTTTTCGATAAAATCGTGCTGTCATGGCCAGCGCATCGGCTGGATTTGAAAAAGTTTCCGGGCTTCGTTGCCAGCGGGTGTTGTCAGCCAACCATGAATAGGGCAGATCACCGTTTTTTCGCATGACCGTGAGATCAGTCTGCACCATTTTATACCCAGATTCAGACTTGGGAGCCAATCCCCGGACGCTGGCCTGATAAAACACCTGGCGAACTGTCATTGGTTTTTGTTCTCTGATGATGGTGAGGAAGGCCAGACGACGGTCGACAACTTCCTCTTTCGTCGCCCTCTTTCGTTTTATGGTGCTAGACAAATAATTTGATGAATTTCTCATAATTCACCGTTTACTGCGGGTAAATTCTTTAGAAATGCATCCAGGTCTTCAGAGAGAACCAAAGTGCGTTTACCGGCTTTGACAGCGCGCAGATGACCGGAAGTGATGTTCTCATAGACCTTACTTCGCCCGATGCTAGTGAGTTCAACTACTTCTGGAAGTGAAAACGCTCGTTTGTCCATCTTCAATCGCCTTTGTTTGATACGATGTGTTCAAACGGAGATAAGGAAAATTGGATACAACATTAAGATGTGAATTTTGTTTTTATTTCTCGTTAATATTCAATAACTTATTACAATACACCGTGTTGTAGCCATTGAGTCTTGAAAAATTTGCGACAAAAATTACTTTCTTGATTCGCAGGCAATAAATGCCTTCCAGGTTCAAGATGTATGCAATAACAACACATTTTTTAGGTAATTAAGTTTAGCAATTCATCAGGAAAAGGTTCTGCAACCAACTCTTGCCTGATTTTCATTCCATCTGGTAGCTTAAAGGACCATTTCTCTTTCTTTTGGAACTTATTCATTTCAACTGATTGTCTAATTGGAATGCTGTCAAAAAGACGATCAAATTCGTCAGCGTAACCGAGAAAAACTGGTATTCGGTCATTTGAAATAGGCAATATATCTTCTCTTTCATTCTGCTGTTCATGCAGCAGAGCAGCCCACAAATGTGCTACTGATTTGAAATCTGATAAGTAATCAGCAATTTTCCCTGGAGAACGGGGTATGTGATTACGTAAATAATCATCCCACTCTTTGGCCGTTTGATTTTCAATCCAGTCCGGGAGTAGGTATTGGGTAATTGCGATCGCATTTTTTTGGTTGGATGGTAAGCCATTAAGGTGCAGCTGAGCTCGTGTCATCAAAATTGATCCCGCCAGGATACCTCTGCTGGTACGGGATTTCTGTACATATTCTGATTCGATTTCTGTCAACGGTCCTACGCGGGTTTTGTTTATCCCGGCTTCCCGTTGAATCGTTGACATCATTTTCTGGCGATCAGATTTTGATTTTGGATAAAACATCACCGAAAGTAGTTTAAAATGGGCCAAGGGATCCAGTGATTCCAAATTTGAGCGGTCTCGCAATTCTAAAGTTGGCATCAGTTTTTACCTCATAACGGATCAGGATCACCGATCATAACGACTCACGATTTTACTCAATAATTCATGAAAATATCTCATTTGTTCCGCGCTATCTGGAAGCGTCAATCTGACCATACAGATTGACCACATTGTCTTGTGTATTTTCGCTCAAATAAGCTGCCCACGCCTCAAGAAGCTCTCTTCGCTTTGTTATGGCATCACTACGCCGATAAGCCTGTTCAACAGCATTGCCTACATAGTGTGCCAGACATCCTTCGGCGATCTCACGAGGAAACGTGGTCTCATCACCAACCCAGTCACGAAAAGACGATCTAAACCCGTGAGGCGTGGCGCCAGTGACTTTCATGCGCCGCAATAACATCTGAATTGCCATTCCTGATAATGGTTGATTGTGTATTTGCCCGGGAAATACCAAATCCGATACTCGAACTTGATACAATGGAGCGAGAATTGAAGTTGCTGTATCCGTCAATGGTACACGGTGTTCCTTGCGACCCTTCATGCGATAGGCAGGAATCGTCCATACACTGGCCTCCATATCTATCTCGGACCAGCGAGCACCCAAGACCTCGCCAGACCGAGATGCTGTCAATATCAAGAACTCAAGTGCGCGTGCAGTCATTGCCTGATGTCCTTTTAGACGAGTCATAAACAATGGCACTTCCTGATAGGGCATTGCTGCATGGTGACCACGAATTAGCTTACGTGGTTTTGGCAGTACATTTTCCAGGTTACCGCGCCACATTGCCGGGTTTTCACCTTCCCTCCAACCTTTCACTTTGGCGAAATTCAATACCCGTTCGATCCGTCCGCGAAGACGTGAGGCTGTTTCTGCCTTTTCATTCCAGATCGGCTGTAGGACACTCAGGACTTCTGGCAAACCAATCTGGGATACAAGTCTTTCTTCAATTGGCGTGCAATAGGCAGTAAGCGTCATATGCCATTGGGCGCGATGTTTAGCATTGCTCCATTGGCCGTCCATAACTGCCAGAAACTTTTCTACAGCTTCAGCAAATGTCGGTTCGGTTCCCCGATCACGTTCGTTCTTTGGGTCACCGCCTTCGGCAATGATTTCCCGATAACGTGTAGCTATTAATCGAGCTTTGCCAAGTGAAACAGCTGGATAGGCACCAATGCCAATTTCACGTCGTTGCTTACCGACATTCCACATAAATGACCAGGATTTTGACCCTGTGTTCGAAGTTCTCAGGTACAGGTTACCACCATCGCTAATCCGACCAATTTTGGATGCGGATTTTACACCGATGTTGGTTAACTTATGTATTGCTCTAACCATATCATGCCTACTTCTATGCCTACTATTAAGTAGGCATGGTAACAGACAATAATGGACGCTGATAGATAGAAAACCAATAAATACACACTAAATCAATTAGATAATGGACACTGCTGGATGCCTACAAACAATAGTTTGTCGGACTTCCTCTCCGCCACTTTGTAAAAAGCCTGAATCTCTATTTTTACCACGTCTCTATCCAT
>JAAENI010000162.1 GCA_024224595.1 Hyphomicrobiales bacterium | reverse complement strand
CCATGCCCTCGACCGTCGGTAGCGGAATGTCGAATGGAGCATTGTGTTCAGCAAACCAGAAACTGCGGTTTGCGCGATAGCCGCAGAAGATGGGCATATCTGGGAATATCGATCCTTTCTCTATGCCTGGTACAAATTCCTTCTTCATCAGCAAATCATCAATGATGAGGTTGAAGTGTCCGTCGTACTGATCACCGTTTCCATCGGATTTGTCATGTAATGCAAAGCTGTCATTCCACGTGCATTCAAATACCTGGTAAGCCTCCCTGATAATTTGTGGGAATTCAGGGTCGGCCGCTTTTTCGGGTGCCGGTGAATCAATCATCGTATAGGGGTTGGCTTTAGCTTTGTCTTCTAGCGACATGCCGGGAAAACCCATGTTGGTGATACCTTGCAGGCAATCAGTGTCGAAAGGTACATAGTTCAGTGCACATTTGCCGTTGCGGCGAATATTGACGGCAGTGCCACTGTTGTTGCGGCTGATCAGCATCATTGAATGGGGCTTTGTAATGCTGAACGGGAACAGAAGGGCATGGGGCCCAATACTGGTTTCACCATTTTCATGAACCGTCGTCACCAGCGCGAATGACATGGCTATGAATGATGAGGCCTGATAGAAATTGTCGACGATGCCTATCTGCTGAAATGGCTCTTCTGCCGAGTTTGATGGTGTTGTGTCAGGCATTGTTACTGGATCTTTGCTGATT
>JAAENI010000161.1 GCA_024224595.1 Hyphomicrobiales bacterium | reverse complement strand
TAGTATCAAAGAAAACATTGCCCGTTTTGACCCTGAAGTGAGTGATGAAGAAATAATTGCCGCCGCCAAACTAACCGGCGTTCATGAGTTGATCACCAGTTTCCCCAATGGTTATGAAACACGCCTGGAAACCAGGAATACTGTATTGTCAGCAGGTCAGGCCCAGCGCATCGCTCTGGCAAGGGCAGCACTGCGTATGCCGCCATTGGTGGTGTTGGATGAACCCAACTCCAATCTCGATGCTGAGGGCGATGCTGCGCTAACCAATACCATCAAGGCCCTTCGCGAAAATGGATCAACAGTTGTGGTTATGGCCCATCGCCCAAGCGCAATATCGGCGGTCAATAAATTGCTGGTTCTGCAGGATGGTATCCAGGCAGAATTTGGTGAAAAAGCTGAAGTTTTGAAAAAAGTTACCCGTATTGCCGGATCTGAATCCGAAAAGAAATCCGCTTAGGTCAAAGACGCGAATTGATGACAAAAACAAATGAACCCGTGCTGGTCACATCAAACAGGCTGCCATTGATGGCAGGGTTGAGTGTGTTTGTCCTGCT
>JAAENI010000160.1 GCA_024224595.1 Hyphomicrobiales bacterium | reverse complement strand
CAGGAATCTCCTGACTCATTCAAAAGATTTCTTGGCGGCAGATGGGGACGTTCCGAAAAAATTTAGACTCAAAAAATCTCAAACGCTGTAGTTTTCTGCTCCAATGAGCAGTTTCATTGCGGGAATGCTATGTCCCCACAACCTTATCCAATCCTTTATCATCTTCCTGATCCTTGATCTCTTTGGCATCAATATCGCCATCCAATAACGCATCAGCAATCAAACCGGCATTTTGACGAAGGGCAAGTTCAATTTCTTCGGCAACAGAAGGATTATCAGTCAAAAACTGCTTGGCATTCTCACGCCCCTGTCCCAAACGTTCCGAATTATAAGAAAACCACGAGCCGGACTTTTCTACAATTCCACCTTTAACACCCAGGTCGACCAGTTCGCCGGTTTTTGATACGCCCTTACCATACATGATATCAAACTCCACCTGCTTGAACGGCGGTGCCAGTTTATTTTTAACAACCTTGATGCGGGTCTGGTTACCAACAATTTCATCTCGATCTTTAACCGCACCAATACGGCGAATATCCAAACGCACAGAAGCATAAAACTTTAACGCATTACCACCAGTTGTCGTTTCAGGCGAACCAAACATCACTCCGATTTTCATACGAATCTGATTGATAAAGATCACCATCGTATTGGAGCGGGAAATCGAAGAAGTAAGCTTACGCATTGCCTGGCTCATCAACCGTGCCTGCAACCCGGGTAGACTGTCACCCATCTCACCTTCAATTTCCGCACGTGGGGTCAAGGCCGCAACCGAATCAACAATCAGCACATCGACCGCGCCCGAACGCACAAGCGTGTCCGTGATCTCCAGTGCCTGTTCACCGGTATCGGGTTGGGAAATCAGTAATTCATCCAGATCAACCCCCAGTTTACGGGCATAAATCGGATCAAGCGCATGTTCTGCATCGACAAAGGCACAAATACCTCCGGCTTTCTGCGCTTCTGCTACTGTGTGCAGCGCCATCGTGGTTTTACCTGATGATTCAGGGCCAAAAATCTCGACCACCCGCCCCCGCGGCAACCCGCCTATACCAAGAGCAATATCCAAGCCCAGAGAACCGGTTGAAACCGTCTCGATTTCAACCACCTGTTCATTCTTGCCAAGCTTCATGATCGAGCCCTTACCAAATGCCCGTTCAATCTGCCCAAGCGCTGCTTCCAGCGCCTTAGATTTATCCACGTTTTTATCCTCTACCAACCGCAGTGATTTGTTAGCCATGCTTAGCATCCTTGTTCGCCCGCGAGTACCCCAAAAAATGAAGACTCATTATACAATGCACTACTTGTACATGCTTTGTTCTCATTTGTAAACACCATTAAGCGTCTGAAAATTAACAATTAATAAATTTTGTTCTATTTTTGTACTCACCAACATCGAACACCCGGAACAAAATCAAAATCGGTCCATCAAATTGAATCTTGTCAATAGCATCAACAACACTATAGTTGATTCTTTACTTATACCCCGCAGTGACGGGTTTAAACTCCGGATACCATGGATAATTTATCTATCAACAGCAATACACTGTTCTTTAGCGGCATTCATATGGATTTGCTCGGTCGTCTGGAAGCGCCAGCGCTCATTGGCGCCTCCAATCCGGGCACATTTACCTCTATGGCTGGTGGCGCCAGTTTGAATTCGGCCAGTATCGCCAGTCTGCTTGGGCTAAACTGCGCGATAATTGGCATGGTTGGCGATGATCAACAGGGGGACATTTTGGCCAATACACTAAAGGCCCGCTCAATCACAAATCATCTTCATATCTGTCCGGGCAAAAGCACCGGTTCTTACACTTCGGTTATTGAACCTGATGGAAATCTTCATATTGCAATAGCTGATCTGGGGTTGAATGAAGAAATGCATGCCGGGTGGTTACTGGAACATTATGCTGACCCTATGGAAAAAGCTGATATCTGGTTTCTCAATTCCAATCTATCCACACAGACCCTATTGTCTCTCACCGACAAAACACTTGCCCAGCGTCCCAAAATTCTTACGGCCGCATCCATTTCTCCATCAAAATCACAAAAACTTGCGCCTTCACTAGCCAATATTGATGTCCTGTTCACCAACATTGCTGAGGCCAGCGCAATGCTTGACATCCTAGACGACAAACAAGTTGATGCGCCTCATTTCGACGCTCAAACCTGCATTGCCAGGATCAAGGAAGTGGGTGTGGCAAAGGGAGCATTGTCCCAGGGTGAAGATTTCTTATGGGTATGGGAGGACAATACCGTCCGTAAATTCAAACCAGCCGCACTTGATCGCATTATTGATGTCACAGGCGCGGGAGACGCGCTTGCCGGAACATTTCTCACAGGACTGGCAAACGGTATCTCAATGTTCCAAACTGCACCACTGGCAATAGCCGCCGCACAAATGACAATTTCCATGCTCGGCCCATATAACAGTCAAATCGACCTTGATGAATTGAAATCACTTGCGGTTCATGTCAAAGAAATTGCTATTTGAACCATCAGACCAGATCCCAAACCTCCAGCCTGTTCCTTTTAGTCCAGCGACAGATATTCTCCGACAGGATCAAACAAAATGACGAACGCACCTGATCACCCAATGCTTGAGTTCACTTCCGAAATTAAACAGGCTCTGGCAGAAGGGAAACCTGTTGTAGCGCTGGAATCGACCATTATTACCCATGGTATGCCCTGGCCACAGAATATGGAAACTGCTCAGGCAGTGGAAACTCATATACGTGAAACCGGTGCTATTCCCGCCACGATCGCAATCATGAATGGTAAAATCAAAATCGGCCTTGGTGAGGCAGATCTCACGGTATTGTCAAAGACGCAAGATGCCATGAAACTCTCGCGCGCAGATATGGCATTCGCGCTGTCTCAAAACCACCTGGGATCAACAACCGTGGCTGCCACCATGATGGCAGCAGAATTGGCAGGCATCGAAGTGTTTGCTACCGGCGGCATTGGCGGTGTTCATAAAGGCGGTGAAACATCGATGGATATTTCCGCTGATCTGCGCGAGTTGGAAAAAACACCTGTGATTGTGGTTTGCGCCGGTGCAAAAGCAATCCTTGACATTCAACGCACTCTGGAAGTTCTGGAAACCAGCGGTGTGCCTGTTGTCTCAATTGGGGTCGATGAAGTTCCTGCGTTCTGGTCGCGTGATAGCGGCATCGCCTCCCCTTTACGCCTGGATACAGCAACCGAAGTTGCTCATTTCTGGAACACCAGAAAATCCCTCGGGCAACAGGGCGGTTTATTAATCGCCAATCCTGTTCCAGAGCATGACCAGATACAAAGTGAAATCATGAATAGGTACATATCAAAGGCTATTGAAGAAGCCAATAAACAGGGTATCAAAGGCAAAGCCGTAACACCCTGGCTTTTAGCAAAAATATTTGAGTTATCCGACGGTGACTCATTATCAACCAATGTCTCACTGATTTGCAACAATGCCAGAATGGCCGGGGAAATTGCGGTTTGTCTGGCCAATTCAAAATAACCTGTACACCTTGCAATTTGCATCGACACCAAAGTGCCATAATATTAAGGCCTGAGTACCGATTATCGAACCGTTCATGATTTAAAAGAAACCGGCGACCAAAATAATGACGTTGAAAGAAGCAGAACCACCCATTAACCGCAAAAGATTTTCAATCAGCCTGCGTGCACTGATGATTACCGGGTTCGGTGGATTGGTTTTGATTTCTGTCGGGCTGGTTTTATTCATGTCTGTTTCAGCAAATTTTGCCAACACCCGTTCACTACTGAATGAACGCGCACTTTCATTGCTCAACTACATGGAACGCTCAATCCGAGAGCAGACAGATCAGGCTGAACGGACATTGCTGGCTGTGGAAAAACTGTATGATAGCGGGCAATTGACCATAAGCACCGTCAATGAAATTCAAACCCTTCCACAGCAAAACATATTGAAAGGCATCATGACCGCTTCACCAATTGTCGAGGTATTACTCATTTATGATACGAATAAATGGCAAACCGGCATCTATCGAACCCCAGATGGTAAATTTAAGGCTCTCGAAGCCCAAATAGATGATATCGAAGATTTCACAGCACTTGGTTCAGATGACAGCACTCTGGACTATACCAGGCCTGTTTGGGGCGAACCAAGAACATTCGACAATACACTCTATCATGTTGTTGGTCTGCCCCTTAAGAATCAGGGCAAATTCACTGGTTATGTATTTGCTGCCATTGGCCAACAATCCATAAATCGGGTAGTCGCGGATCTGGGTGACGACAACGATACAACCGCATTTGTTTTAAGTAGTGACAACAAGGTCATTGCCCATTCAAACATGTCGGAATATCCGAAAATGAATAACAATGTTTCATTGAACGATTTCCCCGATGAACCACTGCGTCATTTCGCTGAATCAAGCATAGTTGGGCTCCACGACCCGGATAAAAAACTTGACATGGAGATCAGGGAATCTGGAAGGGGATCCGGATTTATCTATATCACCCGTCAATTGGCCGGTTATTCAAAAGAGCCCTACACACTGGGTGCGTATTTCGCAAAAACTGCCATTGGCACAGAAATGGTACGGGCGTTATATTCCGCTGTAGCCGGATTGTTTGCCCTGGTTTTGGCCGTTTTGACATCAATTTTCCTGGCAAGGCGACTGTCTTTACCGATGCATCGAATTTCGAAAGTTGCCAATGATTTTTCCAACTTGAAACTGGGCAATTTTTCTCCCCTGCCCGGTTCCAGAATTCGGGAAATTGATGAACAGAGCAATGCGATGAATTCAATGCATACAACTTTGTCTGAATTTAGCCAGTATGTACCGCGTTCGCTGGTCAAGCGTCTGATGGAACCGGGTTCAAGTGCAATCCGCACCATCGAACGCGAGATCACCATCCTGTTTGCCGATATCGTTGGATTTACATCAATGAGCGAAGGTTTAAATGCCATTGAAACGGCAAACTTACTCAATACTCATTTTGAAACCATCTGCAGTGAAATTACCAGACACGAGGGTACCATTGATAAATTTATTGGAGATGGTGTGATGGCGTTTTGGGGGGCGCCTGATGCTGACGATGATCAGGCAAAGAAGGCGCTGATGGCCGCCCGTGATATTACCGAAGCCATCAAAAATCAAAACATAATAAATCGCGAAAACAACCTGCCTCAAATACGAATCCGAATTGGTATTCATACCGGGCGTGTTGTTGTTGGCAACATCGGCAGCCAGGATCGCAAAAACTATACTCTGGTTGGCGATGCCGTGAACGTAGCCAACCGGCTTGAACAATTAGGTAAATTATACCTTGGCGATGGTGAAGCGGTCGTTATGGCTTCTGCAGACACCTGGGAGGTCGCGGGAAAACCCGATTTCATGCTGCCTCGAGGATACCAGAAATTACGCGGACGAGAATCACTAATCGCCGTCTATGCCATGGGAGACGACCTGTTGCTGGAAGCCAATCCTGTGGAAACAAAAATATCCGTTTAATCTGCATCGACCTTTGTGTTCAGTGTAATCAACCGATAATATTTAGGGTGTTGTTGTTCATCTTGACCATGTGATATTGAATAGAGCTTCGTTCAAACATCACAGGTAATACACAATGGCAATACCGGATATTTCTCAAATTACCCTGACCATGATGCAACAGCGCAAAACTGAATTGGGCCAAGCAACAATCCATACACCGGTTGTGGGATTATTGGCTCGACGGCTGGTTTCCCACCTTGAGGGCGCTAATATCAGCCTGAAACTGGAATGTTATCAACACACCGGCACTTTCAAAGCGCGCGGCGCTCTCAGTGTGGCATCGGCCATTCCTGTGGAAGACCGGGTCAGTGGTATCACCGCCGTCAGCGCGGGAAATCATGCTATTGCCGCAGCCTGGGCTGCCCGTCAACTGGACTTATCAGCAAAAGTTGTGATGCAATCAACTGCTAACCCCTACAGAATAGCTTTGGCTCGCGAACAAGGGGCTGAAATCATCATGAAAGAGCCCGGCGCGCCATCATTTGCCGAGGCTGAACGCCTCGTAAAAGATGAAGGCCGCACGCTCATTCACCCGTTTGAAGGGCCAAATACGACGCTGGGTGCAGCTGGGGTCGGTCTTGAAATCATGACTGATTTAGACGATGTTGAAGCGGTCGTTGTCGCGGTTGGTGGCGGCGGCCTGATCGGCGGAGTTGCGGCAGCCGTCAAGACAATAAATCCTGATTGCAAGGTCTATGGCGTTGAACCGGCGGGGGCGGATTCAATGTCTCAAAGCCTTGCATCTGGCCAACCGGTGACCCTCGACAAAATTGATACCATTGCCGACAGCCTCTCCCCACCCATGGCTTTGCCATTTGGTTTTGCCATATGTCAGCGCTATGTTGATGAAGTTGTAACCGTCAGTGATGATGAGATTTGTGCCGGTGTAGTGCTGTTGCAGGAAGACGCCAAACTCGCAGTCGAGCCCGCAGCAGGCGCTGCGTTGGCCGGCGCACTGGGGCCCTTGCGCCAAAAGCTTTCCGGCAAGAAAATTTGCATTCTGATTTGCGGGGCAAATATCGACACCAATACCTATGCTGATGTGACTGCACGTGGTCGAAAAACGGTAGGTCTGTTGTTGGGAAAATAGCGGTACCATATGGGTTGTCATAGATGTGCCCTGACTGGTGCGGATATCAGAATATTGCGCTGCGATCATAAAATTATTTCAGGAAGCAAACCACCATCGTATCTGCTCTAGCAGTCTGTCGGACTTG
>JAAENI010000159.1 GCA_024224595.1 Hyphomicrobiales bacterium | reverse complement strand
TTACCATCTTCGATGACACCACGGCGGATCATACGAGAAAGAACCGAGTTGGCAATCGCTGCTACTTCATAGTCACCATTATAAACACCGAGAATGGAATTATCGTGCTTACCGGAAAATGCCGGAGTGAAATCTTTTTCCGCTACCAGACCAAATTCGCCTTTCAAAATTGCCGAAGGCGCTTTGAAACCCGAGTTTGAAGTCGGCGCAGTAAAGGCCATTGTCATTCCCTTGATTTCCGATGGCGACTGCATTTTAGAAGCCGCGGGCACAATGATCTCCATTTCATAGCCGAATGAGCCATCATTTTTGGCCATCATCCCAAACGGTACAAAACCTGCGCAGCTGACCGCAATCGGGTTCGAACCGGTGTTAAATCCGGCTACATGCAAACGTCCTGAACGCATAGCTTCCAATTGCGCCGCATTGGACTGAACAGGAAAGAACACAACATTTTTCCCGGTAACTTTTTTCATGTGGCTAACAAATCCATCCCAGATGCTGGCATAAACGGCAGGATCCTCAACCGGTGTATAGGTAAAAATGATGGTGTCCGGATTGACCCAGTCTTTCGGATCAAGCGGCAAATCGGCAGTCTGGTCAAAATTGCGATCGCAATAGGCCTCATCCAGTGTACCGCGATTACAATCTTCGGCAGCGGCTTCACTGATCGATAGCAAAGGCCCACCAGCCCCTGCAAAACTAAATGCAATTGCAGCGGCTGCTCCAAGCAGCAGGTTTTTCAATAACATATTTCTCTCCCTTGTTGACACGCTTTGTATCTGCCGCTCCCGCAGCATATTATAAAAATGTTTTTCAATCTGCCAATGAAGGCCTGTTTTCGAAGTACAGTCAAGCCAAAGTGTCAATCATTAGCCAACAAATCACCAATACTCACCGATCAGGCACCAAATAAAAATCGATCACAAAATCTGCCAAATTCGTTATTTTGGTATTCTAGAATGAACGCCGCAGCCACCTAAGCACATTGGGACGTGAAATCACCTAATCACGGGCCAGTGCCGCAAATGCACCGTAACCAACATGAAAATCGCCGCCAGCAATATCAGAGTCGGATTAGCAAGGTGTGCAGGAACAAATTGCGGCAAAAATGCCAGAAAAATAAAGATAACTTCGGGTTCAGCGTAATGAGTAATACGGCATTGATCACGACCCGCAGCCAGCCTGAATCGATATTGTCCTCAGAAATATCAAGCGCCCACCCTCATGCGAAATGTTCCTGACCATATAAAACAGATATAAAACACCTGAATACTTGGTAATTTGAAACGCCAGCGCACTCGTATGGAGAAGCGCTGCCAATACAATGATGCTGGCAGTTACCGCTGGTAAAATTCCCAAAAAGGCGGCAGCAACGCTACGTTTGAATCCACTTCCAAGGCCAACTGATAGCGTATAGAGCACCCCGATGCCAGGGAGAAGAACGACAATGATTGTGGTGAGAAAGAATTCAATACCCATTTTTTATCCAGGCTTGCAAATTGCATTCAATAGACTGACCTGAAACTGGATGCCACAATTTCATCAATGATGCCAGTCCTCCCGATGTCCAAACCAAATTTGAATTTTGAGACTATACACAGGCGGTCCCCACCAAATCAATTAGTAATGGTATATCGCAAAATGTATCGCATATTTCACTTGCAATGATGCCAACTTTTAGCAAATCTGTTTGGCGCAACCCGTACTGACTGTTCACCCCGCCACCTCTATTTTCAGGAAAACCCAAATGGCAATTCTTTCCACCTGCATTGGCTCCTATCCAAAACCCGATTATGTCCCGATGCGCGACTGGTTTCAGATCCAGGACGGACTTACCGAAACTTCAGGCAATGTCACACGTGGTGCAAATGAAGTTGCAACGCGCGAAGATGACGAAAGCGAAGCGCTTTATGTGCGCGCCACGAAACAGGCGATTGAAGATCAGGTCAATTGCGGGGTATCGATCCCCACAGATGGAGAACAGCGCCGGGAGAATTACATCCACTACCATTGCCGCCATTTGCACGGATTTGATTTTCATAACCTGACCAAACGCACCCTTCGCGATGGCGCCTACACCGCCGAGCTACCGACTATCCGCAGCAGAATTTCCGCAAAAGACGAGAACTTTCTCGATTCAGACTTCAAGATTGCCCAGTCATTCACCACGCACCCGGTGAAAATCACAATTCCTGGTCCCACCACCATCATGGATACCTGCGCCAATGAATATTACAAAGATGAACGCCAGTTGGCCTTTGATCTTGCCGATGCTTTAAACCACGAAATCCGCACACTGGCCGCAGCAGGATGTACCTTTATCCAGGTCGATGAACCCTTATTTGCGCGAAACGTTGAGCGCGCCCTTGATTATGGTGTGGAATGCCTTGATCGCTGTTTCGATGGTGTTGATAATCAGGTAACACGGGTCATGCATATGTGTTGTGGTTATCCCGGCCATCTCGATGACAAAGAATATCACAAAGCTGATCGCTCCAGCTACTTTCGTCTTGCAGGGGCAATTGATGCCTCCACCATCGATCAGGTATCGCTGGAAGATGCCCATCGTTACAATGATCTGACATTGCTGGAAAAATTCACCAGAACGACAGTGATCTTTGGTTCAGTTGCCATAGCCCAAAGTAAGGTTGAGAGTGTCGAAGATATTGTCAAACGTCTAAATTCTGCTGCCAATCATATCGATAAAGATCGGTTGATTGCTGCACCCGATTGTGGGCTGGCCATGCTGGGTCGGGATTTGGCGATGACAAAGCTGACCAATCTGTGTGAAGCTGCCAGCCAGATCTAGACACTTTCATGATCCGGACACTATAGAAATTCAATTTAATGACAGGCGCTCACATGCCAGGAAAAATTCTCTACATCATCATTGATCAATTACGCGCAGATTGCCTCAACGGAGCCATGGCAGCTTCGCTAGATATGCCCAATCTGCGCAATTTGATGGAAGAAAGCGTAACCTTCAATCGCCACTATAGCGTAACCACGCCATGCGGACCTTCGCGAGCCAGCCTGTTTACCGGGCTTTATGCGATGAACCATCGCTCGGTGCAAAATGGCAACCCGCTGTCATCGGGTCACCCGACCATCGCAACGCAAATGCGCCACGCCGGTTATGACCCGTTGTTGTTTGGCTATACAGACACAAGTATCGACCCGCAAGGGTTGCATCCCAATGATCCGGCGCTACGCAGTTATGAAGGACTGGCACAGGGATTTTCCGAGATTATCCGCATGCGTTTTGATGACAGCAGTTCCTGGCTGGGGGATTTGAAAGCCAAAGGTTATCAACTGCCAAAATCATACTGGGAAACCTACAAACCAGTTGCCTCCAAAGGAAACGGCATCCCTTCGCCATCTGATCCCGCCCTGTATTCCAGTGAAGACAGTGATACAGCTTTCCTGACCAACCAAACCCTTCGTGAATTATCAGTTAGAACACATCTGGACTGGTTTTCAACACTCACCTATATCCGCCCGCACCCGCCCTTGGTCGCACCTGCTCCCTACAACAAAATGTATCAGGGTCAACGGGCCATCATGCCGGTACGTCCAAAATCAATTGCTGGGATGAAGGCGATTCATCCGTTTTATGAAGCATTTTTTAACACACCTTCCCAGCATGGTCTTTTTTGGGGATTTGATGGTCAACTGGACCAGATGAGTGATGAAACCATCGCCGAATTGCGGGCAGTCTATTATGGTCTGATCACAGAACTGGATCTGCATATCGGTCGTCTCCTGCAGTTTTTGCATGATAGCGACCAATATGAAGATACATTGATCATTTTTACTGCAGATCACGGAGAAACCCTTGGCGATCATCATATGTGGGGAAAAAATAACCCGCATAATACTTCATTTCATGTGCCTCTGATCATTCGTGATCCACGCAACCAGCAAACAGCAGGAACTCAAATTGACGCCTTCACCGAATCTATCGATGTTGCACCAACATTGCTGGATTGGGTGGGTGTGGAGCAACCGTTGGGCTTCAACGGACATTCATTGATGCCATTTATTGAAGGAAAACACCCGGACAATTGGCGCGATCATATGTTTGCTGAAATGGATATGAGCGGTGAATTCTACGACCTGCGCTATCAACAGCAGTTTGGCACTACCCCGAGACAAACCGGTTTTGCAATTCTGCAGGACAATCAGTTTAAACTGGTTCATTTCAATGGCGGGGTGAAGCCATTGCTTTACAAAATTGGTGAAGACCCGGATGAAGCCAACAATATCGCGGATGATCCTGGTTTTGCCGCCCAGCTTCTCACCATGACACAAAAAATGCTTGATCACCGCATGACCCATGCTCATCATGCTTTGTCACGCATGTCGTTGACAGCCGATGGTCTTGTTTCGCGTTGAATCAGATCATGATTGCGACAACACGATAACGCCACCTGCAACAATAATGGCGGCAATCACCCGTAATTTCCATGGACGCTCACCAAACCAGATCACGCCGATCATCGCAGCAATGATTACGCTTGATTCACGCACTGCTGAAACTGCTCCCAAAGGTGCAATCGACTTCGCATAGATTGCCAACCCATAAGCAACAGCAGAAATCAAACCACCGGCGAAACCGATCATGTATATATTCAAAGGAATTGAGCGTAACATATTCCGCCTGTAATAAATTAAACCAATAGAAAACGGCCATTCCAGCAGAAACAGCCAGGCAATATAGCCAATCGCACTTTGCGAGGCCCTGACCCCCAGGCCATCAACGACGGTATAGCTGGCGATCATCAACCCCGTTGCCAGCGCCGCCAGAATGGCCATGCCATTGGCATGCCCCCTGCTGCGGGTAAAAAACAACACGCCGATGCCGCAGGTAATCAACAAAATTCCCGACCATGCCTGTGGCGGCAATACCTCACCGGCAAATAAATAGGCTCCCAGAGCAACACAGACCGGCGCTATGCCCCGGGCAATCGGGTAAACCTGGCTAAGATCACCAAACCGGTAGGAAAGTAGCAAAAAGATGTAATAGAAAAAATGAATGAATGTCGAACCGACCAGAAACGGCCAGCTTTCAGCAGCGGGAGGAAGAAATAAATAGACCAACAAAAGCGCCGGAAATCCATGGCCGAAATTCAACATCGCCATGGCAATAAAACGATCGGTTGATCGCTTCATCATCGCATTCCATGTGGCATGCAAAAACGCCGCACTCAGCACCAGAGTAAGAGCAAATTCCGGTTGTGAACCCAAGGTTTAGCCTCGCCAACTATGTATCAAAAACAACACTGCGCTTTAGGGCCTGTTGACAATCAAGGTTATGGTGCTGGTGAAGTTGATTTGTTTACTGGCAAGCATTTAGTAACGCAGTAGTGCTGGCACTTTAAGGCGCGAAATGCGATGTCCAGTGAGCAAATCGGCTTTGTCCTGAAAGGATTTGGCCAAACCAGCACCACAACCTTGATTGTCAACAGGCCCTAGCAGACTGTCGGACTTGAGCAATTATTGAGAACAGAACTGGAATTGAGGTCGATATTTCGATCATTTGAGGCGAATATCGGGAATATTTAACGAAAATGAACGAAAAATCGGACCAATATCCAGTTTTGTTAACAGTGATTGTGC
>JAAENI010000158.1 GCA_024224595.1 Hyphomicrobiales bacterium | reverse complement strand
TACCGGCAAATTGCTGGTAATATACTTCTGGTCTGGTTCGAGGCAGCCAATCCCAATATTGTCCGGGACTGGTATTTTTGCCAACCTGCGCCGCTTTATCGTTGAAATAGACAAAGGAAATTCCAGCCGGGGTCATCAAACCTTTCTGACAACCGGCAACCATTACATCGACACCCCATTCGTCCATTTCAAAACGATCACAGGCAAGCGAAGCTATACAATCCGCCATGAACAGGCATTCATGACCTGTGTTATCAATTGCCTGACGCAGCGCCGGAATATCGTTGATGACTGATGTCGACGTATCCGTTTGTACCGTTAGCAATGCTTTTATCTTGTTGTCTTTATCATTTCGCAGAACTTCTTCGACCTTTTGCGGATCTGCATCATCCTGGAGCCCAAAGTCCAGGTATTCCACCTCGATGCCCAGGGTTTTGGCCAACTCTCCCCAACCCACACCAAATCTACCGGTTGCCAAAACCAAAGCTTTTTCACCCGAATTGATTGTATTCCTCAAGGAGGCTTCCCACGCACCATGACCATTGGCGATATAAATGGCCACATCGCTATCAGTACGTGCCACTTTTTTCAGATCAGGGTACAAGGTCTTGGTGATCTCTATCAGTTCACCGGTATAAATATTGGGTGAAGGCCTGTGCATTGCTGCCAATACCCTGTCGGGGATGACAGATGGCCCGGGGATTGCAAGTTGTGTGCGGCCAAAATTTAGTGACATGATGATGAACGTCCCTACAATGGTAAAGCTGATGTGTTGTGAGATTTGTCGGCAATGGGGTGGTGACAAAAGCTGTAATTGTTACTGCAGGTATTCAACAATCCTGCCACAAGTTGTCAATGCTTTCTTTGCGGATTGGGAATTGAGTTGCTGGCTGAATCATTCGACCTTAAACCGTTTTGTTTTCAAAAATATTTTCCGCAGGCACGTAAATTTTGATAGTATCTCTATTGTCCAAATACTTACTCGGGACGAGTTCACTGTTGAAGTACATGCAAACCAAATGATTGTCAGGAGAAGCCGATAATCCGCCAGATATTAGTTTTTCTTAACCTGGTTTCATTTTCAATGTGTGCAAACGCCCAATCGACAATAACGCTTGATAGTTTTGACACCGATGAAACCCCAACAAAATCAGTCGCAACTAACAAAGCGTCACAAAAATCCAACAGCTAAAGTTCAAATTCCATGTCATCCTGCCTGGCAGATGCAACAAACTGCACCAGCAGGGAATTTAAAAGCTCTGCCAGTTTTTCTATCGACAACGTTGTCAATCTGGGCATTGAACCGCTCCGGGTTTACCGGAGGCTCCAAAGATAGGATGATTTGGAGCTATGGAAAAGAACAAAAGATCCAATCAAATCGGTTTTGTCAGTATATCCGGTGGAATTGACCACCAGTGAAGAGGTTGCGCTGGTTGCTGATGTGCCCAATAGTTGCGCACCCGCGTTCTTCGATATGTCACAAGCCGGAAAATCTCAATCGAAGCGGGAAAATTGAATTCTTGAAAGCGCTAAAAGTGAACTTTACTTAAAATGTATTGCTGGGTAAATTGAGGGCTTCTGGATTTGATGACGCGCAATTCCGTTTTCAAAGCTATATTGTTCGGTAAATTAGATATTGAAATATTTTTTCCATCTGATTTCAGGCAATTCAACATCCGATCCGTCACGAAACGGTTTAAGGTAATTTGTGAATATTTCGGAATAAAACATAATTGATTTTGAGAGTTTTCTGTAGAAATGAACAAACTTACCAAACTGATTTGGTTATCTTTCCTGACGATTTCAATATTCTGGTTTCAGCCTTTGTTGGCCGCAACAATTGAATTGAAACCGGAACTTTTCACCCATCTGAGCCAGCTTAAGCGAATGTATCCGGCGCAAACTCCCAGCGCGATTGCCGGAAGTGAAACTGTCAGTGTAAATCATGCGGGGGTTGTGGGAAGTAGACAAAATCAAAATGTCATTGTTGTAAGCGGGGTAATCAAAAAGGGCGATGCCGACAGGCTTGACAAAATCCTGAATGACTGGAGCTACTATTATACCGGAATTGTATTTAACAGCCCAGGTGGAAACTTTCTTGAAGGGCTCCGATTGGGTAAGGTTATACGCAAAGCCTGGGAAGGCAATGAACAAAATCTCGGTGGGGTGTTTGTTCTAAGGGGCAGCAAATGTTTATCCGCCTGCGCACTGGCTTTCGCAGGCTCAGTTGATCCCTATCACGATCAATATGATACCCGCTTTATAGAAGAGGGTGCTCAGCTTGGATTTCATATGGGGATATTGCCGAAAAAATCAGCTGATCAACTGGTCAAGGCCGATGAAATGTTGTCGCTCAGTTATGACATAGTTGCTGAGTATACGGCTCTGATAGCCTCTAATCACAATCCTACCGCATTGCTGCAGGAAGCCTTAAAACATCGGGATACTGCCAGTTTTTATCGGGTTGATGCAGATATTACAGCCTGGTCCCTCGGTTTTTCACCGGTATCAAGCCTCACGCTGGCAAATCAGATTGGTGCGTCAATCCTGGATGACAGCCTCGCCAATAAAGTCTGCAACACTATTCTTGCTTACGGTAAGATTTATAAAACAGGTGCCGAGATGGAGTTCGGTCAGTTCATCGATTATCATCAAAGTGCGTCAGGTAAATTGATCAACGACCTATCTGCTCAGCTACCGCTTCACGTAATAAGTGTTGGAGAGATTTATTCCTGTCAGATCAGCATCGACAAAGAGGGTTTTGTCGGAGTTCTCGTCTGGCGCGGAACAGGTCAATGTATTGATGCTGTAAAGAATTCTCAGTCCAGTTGGTGCATCGGCAAAGAACGAAAAGTATGGCGGGTCTCGACTGCACTACTGGCAGATTCTCTGGGTTGCCCTGGCGGGCTATTTTCGCCACCTGGAACAAATTACTTTACTGGCAAAACCCGCACCGGAATCATTAAACGTGATGTCAATATGAGGACAACCCCTTCACTCAAAGCAGGAATCGTTTCTCAACTAGCTGCGGGTACCAAGGTGAATATTTCAGATTGTCGAATTGCCGATGATTCACAGGGCGTCTGGTTTGCGGTTTCAAATGAAACGGGCAAAGGTTGGGCCAGTGCTCGATTTGTTTACGAACACCGAATTTTGCCGCATGCTCCGTTGGCGGTGAAGTACTGAATATTGATCTCTGGTTTGAGTTTTATCGACTGATTCAAAAAAAATAATGCACAACAAATTTTGGAATAATCATATCGAAACCAATCAAAACCAAAAATTTCGTAACCGACTGGAAATAATCATATGAATGGCGCAGAAAGCCTTGTGAAAACGCTGCTGAACAGCAGTGTTGATGTTTGCTTCACCAATCCGGGTACATCAGAGATGCATTTTGTTGCAGCACTTGATGCGCACCCTAAAATGCGATGTGTCCTTGGTTTGCAGGAAAATATTGTTACTGGTGCAGCTGATGGTTACGCGCGTATGAGCGACAAACCAGCGGCAACGCTGCTGCATCTGGGACCCGGCCTCTCCAATGGGTTGGCCAACATCCACAATGCCCACCGGTCGCGTTCAGGAATGATCAATATTGTTGGGGATCACGCCGGTTATCATCGAAAATTTGACGCACCTTTGACTTCTGATATTGAGGCACTGGCTCGCCCATTGAGTCATTGGGTCCATACTTCAAAAACAGCTGATGACATATCTGCTGACGCTACGCATGCAATACGTGCGGCTAGCACTTATCCCGGACAGATCAGCACACTGATATTACCAGCCGACACCGCATGGAATTCCACCAATAATCCTGTGCTAACTGCGGAGCGAGCCGCTGTTCCAGTACCAGCACAGCAACAACAGATTGCAACAGCGGCTGAGATTATCAGGTCGGGTAAACCCACGTTGCTGATCATTGGTGGGCGCAGCTTGCGCGCGGAACCCTTGGCCAATGCAGGGAAAATTGTCGCAAATGCAAATAACGTTGAAATAAAGGCCGAGTCGGCAAATGCGCGCGTCGAACGGGGCGCTGGGCGACAACCTATCGATCGCATTCCATACCCCATTGATCAGGCTATCGAACAGGTGCGTCATTTCAGGCACGCCATTCTTATTGAAGCACGCGATCCGGTGGCCTTTTTTGCCTATCCCGGTAAACCCAGTCGCATACTCCCCGAGACCTGCGAGATCCATCATCTGGTTGAACCCAATGGCAATGGAGCGTTGACGCTGGAAATGCTGATTGATGAACTTGGGTATCGGCAGACAAAGACCGAATTTTCCTCATATCCAACTCCGCCACTGGCCACCGGTACCCTGACCCCTGAAAGCCTGAGTTCTGTCATTGCCAATATCATACCAGAAAACGCGATTATTACTGATGAAGCGATAACCGCGGGCCGTCAGTTTTTCCCGGTAACTTTTTCATCCAACCCGCATAGTTGGTTGCAATTGGGTGGCGGTGCCATTGGCATTGGTATTCCGCTTGCTATTGGTGCAGCCATTGCTTCTCCTGAACGCCCGGTCATTTCTTTGCAGGCCGATGGTTCTGCCATGTATACCGTGCAGGGACTTTGGACCCAGGCGCGTGAGAATCTGAACATTACCACCATTCTATTCCACAACCGGTCCTATAATATCCTGAAAGCAGAAATGCACAATGTAGGCATTGATAATCCGGGGCCAAGTGCACGTGATATGCTGGAACTCGATCGACCCACCCTTGATTGGGTGTCCTTGGCAAAGGGTATGGGCGTTGAAGCAGGCAGAGCAGATGATTGTCAATCGCTGGTTGAAAAAATCCAGCGTGGGCTAGATTGTGAGGGGCCTTATCTGATTGAAGCACACATGTAGAATATACTTTGGTAAGTCGCGTACATGGAGCGTTTCCGATTTATTCAGGCAGTCGATTAAAAATGATAATGACAATATTAATGACATGCTCTAATGATTCAGGAGCAACATGTGATTGTTATGCATAGGATGTTCAAATGAGCGAACTGCCTTTATTTTCAAAACCAGGGCGTTTCTGGCGCGGCAAGATTCATACTCATTCTACGCTTTCCGATGGACGGTTATCACCGGTGGAAGTGACAGATGCCTACAAAACTGCCGGTTATGATTTTATGGTGTTATCTGATCATTTCGTAGAGGTATTCAACTGGCCAGTCGCCGACACTACCTCAATGAGAACCGAAAATTTTACAACACTGATTGGCGCCGAATTGCATGCACCCGTTACATCGGTTGGTGAACTCTGGCATATCCTTGGGGTTGGTCTCCCGCTGGATTTTAAAAAATGCAGCCCGCAAGAAACCGGCCCGCAACTTGCTAAGCGAGCAGCAGATGCGGGAGCATTTGTTGGTATTGCCCATCCATCCTGGTCACAACTGACCATTGAGGATGGCCACTCAATTGAGGCGGCTCATGCGGTCGAAATATATAATCACGGATGTGGGGTTCAAAATGACCGGGGAGAGGGTTTTTATCTGCTGGACCAAATGTTAAATGACGGAAAACGTTTGAGCGCCTTTGCAACGGATGATGCGCATTTTCATGAACATGATTCAGACGCGTTTGGCGGATGGGTACAAGTCAAGTGCGACAGTCTGGATCCGGATCAGTTGCTGGCTTCACTCAAAGCTGGAGATTATTATTCAAGCCAGGGGCCACAAATTCATTCAGTATCGATTGTCGACAAAGAACTGAAAGTTGAGTGTTCACCGGTTGATACCATTGTGGTCGCTGGCGGCACCTCTCGTTCAGCTATGCAGACAGGAAGATCAATTTCATCGGCCAGTATTGACCTGAATTTACTGGAAAAAGGATTTGCACCTATAAAAAAAAGCCCATGGTTGCGGGTTACTGTGGTTGATTCATCTGGAAAACGCGCCTGGACCAATCCAATCTGGCTTGATGAATTGTAGGCACCACACCCAGTGACGAGGGACAATAAACTCACCATGATTATTACCATTATGCGCGCATGGTGGTTAGGGCACTAAAAATTGGAAAAGGCTATTTTGAAATGACCGATCCCGAACCCGTTGATATTCAGCAGATTAATATTCGCCAGGTGCGGGAAAGCGACCTTGAAAAAGTGGTGACACTCGACCATCGTGTAACGAATATTGCCAAGCCGGATTACTGGAACGACATATACGCGCGCTACTCAACCAGACGTCAGGAAGAACGGTTTTTTCTTGTCGCTGAATCTGCTGATGAACCATCAGACCACTCATTGCTCGGATTTATCGTCGGTGAGGTACGTATCTGGGAATTTGGTTCTGAACCGTGCGGCTGGGTATTTGCCTTTTCTGTCGATCCAGGTACGCGGCTTCAAGGGATTGGCGAAAATCTGTTTGACGCTATTTCTGGTAAATTCAAGGATGCCGGGATTAATACCATGCGTACAATGGTATCCAGACAAAATCAGCTGCACATGGCCTTCTTTCGCAGTGAAGGGATGGTGGCAGGGCCGTATTTGCAGCTTGAAAAAGATCTCGGTGAATAGATGACGGGAAGACAGGCGGAGCGACTTAGAGTCTGTTCAAGAATACACAAGGGGGTTTGATTTTACGGTAATGCCAAGCGCACGACCTTGCTGGATGTGATAAAGTTGTTTGAAGATACCCCTTCGGGCAACCCATCACCCACGGATGATGACACGTCAAATCCTGCCGAATGGGCATTGGATCAAATATTATATGAGATCAATGATATTGCCAAGGCAACTCTGGGTGCAATGACACTGTCAACCATGCTAAAACAAATCGAGCCTTGCAAAAATATCAACAACTCTGATTTCGACTAGAGCATGTCGTGTCCTAGGATCCAACGATGGATGAACTTTTAACCCCTGATCAAATGAATAAAGCCGATCAGCTGACGATCTGCGGTGGCATTGCCGGCATTGAATTGATGGAGGCTGCTGGCCGCTCAATCAGCACAATTTTGCAACAAAAATTCCAGTTGGCGCGTAAAGTACTAATTGTTTGCGGCTGTGGCAATAACGGTGGCGATGGATTTGTCATTGCGCGGTTGCTGGCCAAATCGGGGTTGAAAGTTGAATTGTTTATTGCCGGTAACAAAGACAAAATAAGTGGCGATGCGGCACTTGCCCTCAAGAAAATCGAATCTGACGTGACGTTTGTGAAGGCAACCTTTGCCAAACCGTATGACCTGATCGTCGATGCTTTATTTGGTGCCGGTCTTGACCGGGATATCAAAGGCGATCTGGCGGAAATGGTCGAAGCGATCAATGAAAGCGACACACCGGTCCTTGCCGTTGACCTGCCAAGTGGCATTGATGGCGCTACCGGGGCCATTTTAGGTCGTGCGTTTCGCGCCGATATCACTGTCACCTTTTTTCGTAAAAAACCCGGCCATATTCTTTATCCCGGTCGAGGGCATTGCGGTGAACTGATCGTCACCCAGATCGGTATTCGCCCAGCCGTATTAAAACACATCGGAACGACTTCCCGGCTAAACCGCCCAAAATTGTGGCGCGATCATTATCCGGTTCTAAAATCTGACGGCCATAAATTTGACCGCGGGCACACATTGGTTGTTTCCGGTGAACTGCCAATGAGCGGCGCAGCACGAATGAGCGCTGGTGCCGCCTTGAGAACAGGCTCCGGACTGGTAACGATTGCCGGCTCCAAAGATGTTCTGACAGCAAACGCTGCATCGCTGAGCGCGATCATGCTTTGTGAAGCCAGCGATGAAGACGCGCTTTTGAAAGTTCTTGAAGACCAACGGATTAATTGCATCGCGATGGGGCCAGGAATGCAGCCAGACAGCGCCACCCGAGGCAAAGTACTGGCGGTCTTATCGACCAACCGCCACACAGTGCTGGATGCGGGTGCCCTGTCAGCGTTCAATGACCATCAGGACGAATTGTTTAGCGCCATCAATGCCAACATCAAATCAGTGGTTTTAACCCCTCATGCTGGAGAATTTTCCCGCCTGTTCCCAGACCAAGACAATGTTCAATCCAAAATCACCCGGACCCAAACGGCGGCAAATCGCTCTGGCGCAATCATCATCAACAAAGGCCCGGACACTGTCATTGCCGCCCCGGACGGGCGCTGTTCAATCACCGACTACGCTCCACCTTGGCTGGCAACTGCTGGAAGCGGGGACGTTCTGACGGGAATAGTTGCAGGCCTGCTGGCGCAAGGCATGGCAGGCTTTGAAGCAGCCAATGCAGCCGTTTGGCTGCACGGGGATGCGGCTAATAGAATGGGAGCACCGATGATTTCGAGTGATCTTGATGAGGGGATCAGGTGGGCGATTGCTGGGTTGGTGGATGATTGGGTGATGGGGTAAATAACAATGGCAACTCAATATGATGACTAGGAGTCTGTTCAAGAATACACAACAGGGTTTG
>JAAENI010000157.1 GCA_024224595.1 Hyphomicrobiales bacterium | reverse complement strand
GCTCCGCCGGGAGTCGGGAGCGCATACCGGTACGCAGTATCCTCCTCTAATACCGAATGCACTCAACAATACGTCCAGTTGATTGTCGAGCAATGACGGGTCGGGTATTTCATTTGTCCTACAATCCAACCCGATTGTAAAAGGGAATGGAACGTTGGTTTTACTGAGCTTTAAGAAAACAGAGCAATTGGTCAAATCTCCGACGGCTACGACGTTTTGTGCAAGCTCCTCAGCCAGACCATGAAAGCGCATCCATGGAAATACATGCTCCCCCCGACGTTCGTTGATATCGAGGACTGCATACGAGTTAAATCCATGGATTTTTGCCACATCCAAAAAGTCAGAGGATATCTGATGTTTGGCAATCGGAGACTCACCCACTAACGATCCGGACGGTTTCGATGCTGAGCCTGTTTGTCTTTTAATGGCAATTGTTTGCGAAAATTGTACTACGTTGCTCATAACACCTACCCCTCAGATTCTGAGTAAAACACGAGTTGGAGCAAAATTTCAATACACAGTTTCAAATAATGCAAAAAAACTGGGCGACTGTAAAATTTTTTAAAACGTACGTGACTATCTAAAAAGCTGAGTTTAATATTACCTGTTAGTTCAATCCCGCATTTAAAGTGGTTGCGTGAATGAATAATTCCAAACCGATCAATTTTCAATCTGTCCTGGATTCTTACAACCGATAGCTAAGAATACTGGTCCAAGGCTATCGAAGACGACGCAGAAGAGACCATTAATTCCATCGACAGGCGGACTGTAGAACTGATCGAGGTTGCCGTGACATATGATGCCGTCACTCGTGAGGAAAAGCTGCTTCAGATCGAATTCTTTCTGCAGAAATTATCAATAACTTTCAATATTCCGGATGACAGTGAAACATTCCGAACTGTGCGTCAACTAATTAGAAAGCTTGGAAGCGATTAATAAGAACAAACAAAGACTGGTACTGAATTGTATTAGCATCGATGTGATCTGACACCGCTTTCCTGCTTCGATGGGCTGAATGGCTCTTGAAAAAGAAAAGCGTCAGCCGGTCATTTACACGGTTAATCGGATACTACCCAGATGCTCGATCTCAACAGCCCTGATAATTTTTCCTCACGCATTCTCTGGCTAGTTCTTTGGCTATTGAAATATCTGACGCAGTCATTTTTTTCGCTACCAAATCTCCAACTTTTATTGCGGCTTTAAGACCTTGAGATGCTGCGATATTGGCCCACATATGCGCATAGACACTATCTTGTAAGACGCCCTGTCCTAAAAAGTATCTGACAGCTAGATTTTTCTGCGCATTCGCATTTCCCTGTTCTGCAGACTTGCGATACCACTTCGCCGCTACACTGTAGTCTTGAACAACCCCATATCCTTTTTCGTACATAAACCCCAAACGGTTTTGCGCGTCACCATTTCCCTGTTCTGCAGACTTGCGATACCACTTCGCCGCTTCTTCATGGTCTTCAAGAACAACTTCCCCTTCATAGTAATTTTTACCCAGTAGGAGTTGTGCATCCACATTTCCCTGTTCTGCAGACCTGCGATACCACTTCCGCGCTTCTGCATAGTCTTCAGGAACACCTTGCCCATTTTCGAACAGTAAACCCAGGTGATACTGCGCATCCGCATTTCCTTGTTCCGAAAAAGCACGAAATACTCGAAGCGCTGTCGGAAAATCACCGTTTTCATATGCATCAAGGCCTTTCTGAAAATCTTGCGCAAAGCCAAGTTTATCCGGTGCTTCAATACCCTTCTGAATTTCCTTCGAAAGATCACCTTTGTCAGATGCGTCGAGACCTTTCTGAAATTCCTGGGCAATGTCACGTTGTTCTGGTGCCCCAAGATCTTTCTGAAAATCCTTCGAAAGGACACCGGTATCCGGTGCTTCAAAACCTTTCTGAATTTTTTTGTTTTTCTGGGGACTCTCCTGAATCTCGTCAAGATCAGTTGTTGTCTGATTCCGGTCACTATAGAAGAAATACGTGAACCCAATTATTGCGGCAACGACAAACAAACCGCAAATATATACAGCAGATTTCAGTAAAACCTGTTTCCAGCTGAACCATTGGGTGCTTGGCTTGTACCTTTTTTGTGTAACTTTCGATTGATCTTTGCGGCCAGGAGGTTTTTCAATTTTTTGTTTTGGATCTGTTACACCCCGCATTTCAATAGGCACTTCATCAGCATTAGACCAGGTGGAGGCCGGAAAAGGGCCATCCTGGGCATTTGCCTTTTCTGTAAGTGCGCTTGATTTTCCAACCGCAGCTGGGGCAGTTAAATTGGGGCCGTCACCTGACATAATTTCTGTGACCGCCGTTTGTTGCTTCTCTTTTGAGGAATGTTGTGATTGTTTCGGGTTTGTATTCCGGTGACGTTTGTTGCGACCACCACCCTTTATCTCGCCGCCTATATCGATTGTTTCAACAATATCAGTTGAGATTGACTGATTTTCGCGAGTAGCAGTATTCAGAGCATTAACAGTGCCATCACCACTTTGATTGATCAAATGTTGAACCAGAATTGCTTCCAGTTTTCTCGCTTGTTTTGTTTCGCGATGGCTAAGCTCTGTCAATATCGCTTTGTGCACTTCACGATTAGGCACATTGCTACAAATCACAATAAGATCATCAAGAGAGGTGGATTTATACGGACGGTTCAAAATTCATGTACCAACTGACAGACAACAAAGGAAACGCCATAAATCTTATCATGTCTGAATCGTGATTTGTAGCTTAGACCGTTTCTTGTTTACACGGAAGCATTTGATGGGCCAAGCCAATTCACTCGGCAAGGCGCAAAACGCAGTGCGATCTGGTTGATCGGACAAGTTTTGCAACGCCGCAGATGAACTGGATTGGTCCACCGAAGGTCGTTTATTCACGCTTTCTGGACAGCGTTATGCTTTTCTTGTGGTCAACCAGATCACGGCGAAAATCATGCCTTGCCAGTAAACGTGAATAAACGGTCAAATGATTCCGTGTAAACAAGAAGCGGTCTAGCCCGGATATTTCATGAACCATTATTATTCTCGGTTTTTAGTTCGCGGAAAGATATTTTGGTAGGTTGCGATTAGCTATTCATATTTGCTGCGATCGAATTTTTGGATTCAGGTGATTTTGTGGTTATTTTGTTTTACTGTTGCGGATTTTTGGCGAGTGGGATTCCTCACCAGCTGTGGCGACGATATTGAGCAGCAAAGTGCAATCGCTTGAGCTATTATCCTGGCTTGAGCCTTGCTGCTGCCAGACAAAACAATTGTTGATCAGGACAGGCCGATGACATCATGAAGCGCACCCGCCTTGTATTGCGGATAATGACCGCCCCAATCTTCAATAGCCTCAGCCTGATCGTACCGCATTGGGCATGCGCCATACCGGTGTCTTTGAGCGCGATACGTCGCACCGTTTCAAGCAATGTATAGGCAAGGCTGGAAAGCAGAAGACGAAACTGGTTGGGCCACCATTTGTGACATGAGGTGCGGTCTGCGAACAAATCAAGCTGCTGTTCCTTGATACGGTTTTCCATGTCACCGCGCGCGCAATAACTCGTCTCGTAAAGATGCTGCCCATTATCGCCAAAATCTGGGCCTTCGAGATTGGTCACGATGTAGCGTG
>JAAENI010000156.1 GCA_024224595.1 Hyphomicrobiales bacterium | reverse complement strand
TTTCCCCTATGGTAAGTAAGGATGTCATGATTTCTAGGACAGGGAAGCGATCAAAAAGGCCTAAACCGTCATGGTTTCTAGGACGGGTCATCATGATTTCTAGGACAGTCATTTAGATTTCATCCTAAATTTTAGGACAGCACTGTCATGATTATTAGGACAGGGTTTTGTTTTTCCATTCCTGCCTTTTGGGTTGTTCGCCATCGTTTTATGGACAGCAAAATCCTTGCCTTCCTGCCATCCTTGGTAGAGTTTACGACCAGCATTCGAATCGCTGCCAACAAGTTTAATTTCAGTCAGTTCATACGCTGGAGATTTGGCCTCACCACCTACACCTAGTCGGGCAGGTTTGGTTATGACAATGAAGCCCTTTGCTTGCAGATCGTGGAAGGCTTTGGACGCTGTATCGATTACAACGCCCATTCTTTCAGCAGCCTGTCTGACACTCAGCCGGATATTGCCATTGTTGTTGTTTTGAGGACCGCGCCACTCAAATTTAAGCCAAGGGTACAAACTCTGTGCGGTGGTGGACAACGCTTTCCAGGCAGGCTCTTCCATTGTACAGCGTAGAATCTTAGTCCAATGCTCGACATTGCTGCTGTGCTTGCGTGGATTACCCATTGGACACCATCCTTGCAAACTCGCCAAAATAGTGTTTTTCGGCCTGACATCTAGCTGCTGCTGCGTCTTCCACACACTCGAAGCAACCAAGTTTGACATTACGACCATCAACACCAATTTCAGCGCCCCATTGACCGTTACGCTTAACTGGGTGCACGCCGACAACGCCGGTAGTGTTGCGCTTGCCGGGTTGTTTGTTTCTGGCGTTTTCCTGGTAGGTCGCAGCCCTGAGATTGCACCATCGATCATCATCACGTTTACCGTTGATATGATCGACAAGGTTTTCAGGCCATTCACCTGTCATATAGAGCCAGGCCAAACGGGAAGCACGAAACAGCTTGTAGTCTATTTCTATTTGGCGATAGCCGTTTGCAATTGTGCCAGCTATCCGCCCCGGCACACAGCCGGGACGTTGTTGACGCCATGTAAACGGATACGCAGTTATAGGTTCATAGGCTGGATGATAAGTAAGAACCTCTTTAAGGCGTTCCTGCGTCATCTGACGGGCTTTTGGAAGGATGTGGATATTCAAAGCACACCCCCAATCCCTGCCAACTCGCAGTACAGCTTTGCTGTCGGAAAAGAGATTCGGTGACGCTTTGAAATAAATCTGGCGGCTTGAATTTTTCCATTCGATGCGCTATGTAAATTGATATCAAGTTCACTGCTATGTGATTTGTTATTTAATGAGACCCGGCCATTACCAGTGGCTGGGTTTCTCTTTTTCATATGCATTAGTATTTTCCTTTTGAGGTTGTTTCCAAACACAACTAACCAGCGCTGACTAATCATCACCGGCGTAATAGGTTTTGGGC
>JAAENI010000155.1 GCA_024224595.1 Hyphomicrobiales bacterium | reverse complement strand
GAGATTGAGGATGATAAAAATCTGCCTGATTCCGGCCAGGTAGAGCGCTCCCTTGAAAAACTGAAAAGTGAACGCGAGCGTTTGGGTGCTGTTAATCTTCGAGCCGAAACCGAGCAGGAAGAAATAGCCGCGCGCCATCACGAAATAATCAGTGAACGCGATGATTTGATCGAAGCGATAGCAAGATTGCGCAAGGGCATTGCCAGTCTGAACAAAGAAGGCCGTGAACGTTTGCTGGAGGCTTTTGATGTTGTGAATGATCATTTCAAGCGCTTGTTCACTCATTTGTTTGGTGGTGGCAATGCCGAACTTCAACTGGTTGAATCAGATGATCCGCTGGAAGCTGGCCTGGAAATAATAGCCCGTCCACCCGGCAAAAAGCCTCAGACCATGACCTTGTTGTCTGGCGGCGAGCAGGCATTGACAGCTTTGGCACTGATTTTTGCAGTATTCCTGACCAATCCCGCACCCATCTGCGTGTTGGACGAAGTCGACGCACCCCTTGATGATCACAATGTCGATCGATTCTGCAACCTGATGGATGAAATGGCAGAATCAACAGATACCCGCTTCATCATCATCACCCACAACCCGATCACCATGGCACGGGTGAACCGCCTGTTCGGCGTAACCATGGCAGAGCGCGGCGTTAGCCAATTGGTGTCAGTCGATTTGGAGGCCGCTGAGAAACTGGTTGAAGCGAGCTAGAACGTGTGATGAAAACACGGTCAGGATTAACCTGAAAGAGTTTGTGGAAAATAAGATTTGTTATGCTGCTTAGCGTGATCTTTTTATTATGCCCATGGCCTTTGCCGCCATCCCATTATTAAGAATAGATGGAAATAATACAACATTTCCCGTTCAACCAGGAATGAACTGTATATGCAATTGAAAAGCATAGGAACAACGCGGATATTGAGCACAGACCGTATGGATTATCGAAACCACCTGGCTGCCCATCAACCAGTATCCCACTTTGCGCTGTTGTTTATTCTTGAACAGACTCTAAAACTTGATCCGGCTAAACCAGTTGTAGAAAGAGGATGGGTTTTCCGCGGTCCGGTTTCATTATCGGTAGTTTGGGATGTGTGAGAAAATGAAACTGCTTCGAGCGCTTATTTTTTGGCAGGTTTAATAGTTTTGATTGCTACGATTAACAATGATTTTGCATTGGCGCAAAGGAAAATGATGTGCGAACAAAATCAAATTTTTCTTTGACGATAAACTGAGATTCAGTTTCCAAATTTGCAACCGATGACCATTAAGCCTTGTCATTAAACATAAACATATTTTGTCCTATTGCGAACCATGGGCAGACGTTATACTTGATGAAAATGATTTCCCTTTTCATCACTATGTGGATCAAATGGAAAAATGGGTTTATACATTTGGAGATGGTTGCGCTGAAGGCGACGCATCTATGGCAGATTTGCTGGGTGGCAAAGGTGCTAACCTTGCCGAGATGTGTTCGTTGGGGCTGCCTGTGCCTCCCGGACTGACCATAACAACCCAGGCTTCGAACTGGTATTACGCCAATAAAATGTCGTTGCCTCAATCGCTAAAAACACAGGTAATGCAAGCAATTGAAACAATTGCACAGATTACCGGGCGCGAATTTGGTACTGGCGATAACCCGCTTCTTCTGGCAATTCGTTCCGGTTCGCGTGCCTCCATGCCCGGTATGATGGATACGGTTCTAAATCTCGGCCTCAATGATCAGACAGTACTTGCTCTGGCAAAACAGGCGGGAAGTGAGCGATTTGCTCTGGATAGCTATCGCCGGTTTATCCAGATGTATAGTGATGTTGTTTTAGGGATTGATACTGCTTTTTTTGAGGAAGTGCTCGATGATGCAAAGGCGCGTTTTGAATTGGACCAGGATACAGACCTGACCGCTGACAATTGGCGCATCGTGATAGAGCGATATCACGAACTGATAACTGAAGAAAGCGGCAGTCCATTCCCGCAAGATGTCAATGAGCAATTGTGGGGTGCAATCGGTGCGGTATTTTCTTCCTGGATGAACCGGCGGGCCATCGCCTATCGCAGCCTGCATAATATTCCCGAAAGCTGGGGAACAGCGGTCAATATCCAGACCATGGTCTTTGGCAACAGGGGAAACACTTCGGCGACAGGTGTGGCATTTACCCGAAACCCTTCAACCGGAGAAAACCGCCTATTCGGAGAATATCTCGTTAACGCCCAGGGCGAAGATGTTGTCGCCGGGATCAGGACACCACAAAACCTGACTGAAGAAGCCAGAATTGCTGCTGCTTCAGACAAGGTTTCGATGGAGAAACTGATGCCCGATGTATTTGCCGAATTTGGCAATATTGCCAGGCGTCTGGAATCCCATTTCAAAGAAATGCAGGATCTGGAATTCACGGTAGAACATGGCAAGTTATGGATACTGCAAACAAGAACCGGCAAGCGCACCGCCAAAGCAGCATTGCGTATCGCCGTTGATATGGCCAATGAAGGCATGCTTAGCCGCCAACAGGCGATCTGTTATATTGAGCCTTCATCACTTGATCAGTTGCTGCACGCAACCATCGCTCCATCGGCAAAGCGTAATGTGATTGTCACTGGTTTACCTGCTTCACCTGGAGCTGCAACCGGCAGGATTGTATTTTCATCAACAGAAGCCGAACAACTTCGAAATGAACACAAAGCTGCGATTTTAGTCAGGACAGAAACCAGCCCCGAAGATATTCTCGGCATGCATGCAGCTGAAGGCATTCTCACCGCACGCGGCGGCATGACATCCCATGCGGCAGTGGTTGCCCGGGGCATGGGTAAACCTTGCGTTTCCGGAGCAGGTGGTATGCGCGTAGACTACCAGACAGGTGAAATGCGCATACTGGGAAAGGTCTACAAAACAGGTGACATCATTACCATTGACGGTTCTTCCGGCCAGGTTTTGGCTGGTACGGTTCCCATGCAACAGCCGGTTTTAACCGGCGCATTTGCCACACTGATGGAATGGGCGGATAAAACACGCCGTATGGAAGTAAGAACCAATGCTGAAACGCCGCATGAAGCCAAAACGGCGCGTTCCTTTGGAGCTCAGGGCATAGGCTTGTGCCGAACAGAACATATGTTCTTCGATGCCAAGCGTATTGCCATTATGCGCGAGATGATTCTTGCCTCAAATGAAGAGGGGCGAAAAACTGCCCTTGATCAGTTGTTGCCATTCCAACGCGAAGATTTTGTCGAACTGTTTGAAATTATGTCCGGTCAGCCGGTGACGATCCGACTGCTGGATCCGCCGCTGCATGAATTCTTACCAAAATTGCCCGAAGAAATTGCTGAAGTGGCACGAGCCATGAATGTCAGCGAAGATGTATTGCGTCAACGCAATGAATCATTTTATGAATTTAACCCGATGCTCGGGCATCGTGGATGCCGTCTAGCCATTTCTCACCCCGAAATAATAGAGATGCAGGCAAGGGCAATATTTGAAGCGGCGATCATCGCCGGTGAGAAAACAGGTTCACTGGTTGTGCCTGAAATTATGGTTCCTCTGGTCAGTCTCACTCGGGAACTTGAATATGTCAAAAAAACCATCGACACTGTGGCAACGGCAATATCCAGCGAAGCCGGTGTCCAGTTTGAATACAAAATAGGTACAATGATCGAATTGCCGCGTGCTGCGGTGATGGCGGATAAAATTGCCGGATCGGCAGAATTCTTCTCATTCGGTACCAATGACCTGACCCAATCAACTTTTGGTATGTCGCGCGATGATGCGGCCTCCTATTTGCCCGATTATGAACGCAAGAATATTATCGAAAGTGACCCGTTTGTATCTCTTGATCTGGATGGCGTCGGCGAATTGATGCGCATTGCAACGCAAAAAGGACGTTCCGCCAAACCTGACCTGAAAATCGCCATATGCGGCGAACATGGCGGTGACACGGCATCGATTTTCTTCTGCGAAAGTCTTGGCCTTGACTATGTATCCTGTTCCCCGTTCAGGGTACCCATTGCTCGATTGGCCGCAGCACAGGCTGCAATCAGGTATAAAAGTTAAGCTATTCCCATTCCATGGCTAAATATCCACTGCTGAATATTTGAACAAAATTTTGCTGATGTCATCACCATGGACGCAAGCGATCACCCGATAGGGATAATTTATAACCTTGCAAAAGGGGGCTTTTTGGTATGGCAGGTAACTGTTTCAGGATAGCACCAGCCTACCCGATTTTCACCAGTATAGCGCCAAGTGCGATTAATCCTATCAGGATAAGGGCAGGCAATTTGATTCTTTCCTTGAAGATCAGCACACCTATTCCGGTCGCAAATATGATGGATGTCTCACGCAATGTTGCTGCTTCCGCGACTTTGCCAAGGCGAGAAGCCAGCATGATTGCGCCAAAACTGATGACTCCAACAATTGCGCCAAATATTCCGCGCATGGCCAGGTCCGGTATTGGTGGATGTTCGCTTGTTTTTAGCCAGCGATGGGCGGCGATCAAAGGAAAACCAAATCCGCCCATCATGAAAAACCAGCAAAGAAAAGTAAACGGATCTGCGGCAAGTCTGATTCCATAGGCATCAATTGTCGTATAGGTGGCAATCATGATACCGGTGAAAAATGCCGCTATGACTGCCTCACGAAGACCGCTGATATTTTGATTGTTACTCAGTGCAATGCGATAATTGACAAATGCCAAAAGGAATATGGAACCCGATAGCATGCCCAACCCAACCCATTGCAGTAATTTCAAATGCTCGCCAAAAATTACCACCGCACATAATGCCGTAATAAACGGGCCCGTGCCACGAGCTATGGGATAAACAACTGTAAACGCACCTTTGGCAAAGGATACGGTCTGCAGCCATTCATAAAGCATATGTACAAAATAGGTAACGCACAAAATTTTGAACAATTCGAAATCAGGCCAGGGAAACACAAACAAGGCAAATGGAGCAGCCATCAATGAATAAGAAATATTGATTGATCCACGGTTAAAGTATGGATCAACACCACCCTTGTTAATGGCACCGAATATGGCATGGGCCATTGCCGAAAACAATGCCAGAACCAGCGCCAGCGCTTCCCCCGCAGGCGTGCCTGACCATTGAATTATCAGGTCACCCATTTTTATTCCAATTCAGCCTAGCAGTCTGTCGGACTTGCACAATCACTGTTAACAAAACTGGATATTGGTCCAATTTTTCGTTCATTTTCGTTAAATATTCCCGATATTCGCCTCAAATGATCGAAATCTCGACCTCATTTACAGTTCTGTTCTCAATAATTGCTCAAGTCCGACAGTCTGCTAGT
>JAAENI010000154.1 GCA_024224595.1 Hyphomicrobiales bacterium | reverse complement strand
TGCTCAAAATTAGATGTCGGAGCGCCACCCATTTGCGATAAAATATCTGACGGGCTGACAATGCCAAAAGCCCATAGACCTAAAAATACAACACCCATGAGCAAGAGTGATTTAAAACTCATACCACCACGACCAACACCGCCGCGGCGAGAGGGTAAGCGAATACCTCCGCGACCAAACGGGTTTCTGCCACGTGATCGCGTTGTTCGAGAACCAGATTGTCCGCGAACATCTTCAATATTGCTTGATTGGCGACGACCTTTCCAACGCATGACATACCCCTTAGTCTGCTAATGTATTGCTCACTACTGGTAATGCCATTTGAACTGATAATCAAACATAGATTTGGTCTATAAGTTTGCAAAAACCCTAGGGTGTGAACCCAATACAGCATGTTGATTTACTTTAGCAAATCAGATTCAAAACAACCATTGACGGAGGTTTTGATGGCACGGTTTGATTTATCTGATGAAGAATGGGCAGTTATTGCGCCTTTGTTGCCGCAACAAACACGTGGTGCGAAGCGAGTTGATGATCGTAAAATTCTTAATGGCATTTTCTATATTTTGAGAACTGGCGCGCCATGGCGTGATCTGCCAGAGCGATATGGTCCACGAACAACCGTTTATAATCGGTATGTGAGATGGGGGCGCAAAGGCGTTTGGAAAACAGTCTTCGATGCCCTGGCAAGGGAGGTCAAGGACAGTTTGATTTTCATTGACGGCTCAATTGTAAAGGCACACCGCGCAGCGGCTGGGTCAAAAAAGGGGAACTTCTCGAGTGTATTGGACGCTTCTCGACGGCATTTCATTTGTCTGTCAGCCAACGGCTCACGCGGAGGCCGCACAAGCAAGGTTCACGCGGCTGTAGATGAATATGGCAGGCCTTTAAGACTTGTGATTTCAGGTGGCAATGTACATGATAGCCAAATGTTTGATGCCTTCACGGATTGGCAAGAAGAACCATTGGCCATCGTTGCAGATAAAGCTTATGCCAGTGCAAAAATCAGGCGACAGATTGAAGACGAAGGTGCACTTGCTGTTATTCCATCAAAATCAAATGCCAGAAAACCAATCCCGCATGACAAAAATCTTTATGCTATGCGCAACATTGTTGAGCGGTTCTTTTGCAAGATGAAAGACATGCGCAGACTATCAACAAGGTTCGAGAAAACTGCAATGAATTTCCAGAACATGATATACATGTTTGCGATCAGATGCTGGATCAATTGAGTCCACACCCTAGTAAACAATTATATTTGTGTATAAATTTGAAACAATTTTGATGATTATCTCCTATCAAATCAATTAAAATTGATGATGAGCGCAGGCTGACCTGCATCCATTGTTCCTAAAATTCATCCCAATCTGCGTCATCTGC
>JAAENI010000153.1 GCA_024224595.1 Hyphomicrobiales bacterium | reverse complement strand
TATTGAGAACAGAACTGGAATTGAGGTCGATATTTCGATCATTTGAGGCGAATATCGGGAATATTTAACGAAAATGAACGAAAAATCGGACCAATATCCAGTTTTGTTAACAGTGATTGTGCAAGTCCGACAGACTGCTAGAATAATATTTGGAGGAATTTGAAATTCACCCAATTTGCTTCCTGTTCAAACCTGTGACCTAGGCATTAATAAAGCGAACAGAGTTTGATGGGAACGAATATGGAAGCGGTGATTTTGAGATGAAGAAGCGGAACCCATGAATACTCAGAATAGACATGACAAACCAAATCCAGATCGCGTCGAGTTGGAAGACTCAGAGGAAAATCAGGGCTATGTACCAACAATAGGTGAAATAGGCGTCAATCAGTTTGTTCCCTGTCTGATGAACAGAATAATGGGGCGCTGGAATTCAAATCTTCATGAAAGGATTGTGAAAAAAAAATTGTCGACTGCAAAAATGAGGATTTTAGCAGTTCTAACAGCCCATTCCGGTCTGACAATCAATCAATTGTCTGTTTATACGGTAATTGAGCAATCAACAATTAGCCGTTCCCTGGACAGAATGCAGGATCAGGGGTTGATCCGCCGAGAAACCGGGCAGGAGGATGGACGTATTCGAGAGATTTATATCATGGACAAAGGACGTGCAGCGTTCAATGAGTTTTGGCCGGAGATGTATAGAAGCTACCAGAACCTATTTGCAGGGGTGAATGAATCGGAACAGGAAATATTCATTAAAACCTTGCACAAGCTTTTGAATAATATACGTGAAAACAGTCTCTAAAGCGTTTTCCATGGGGGAAGAGGAGCAAACAACATGGCAGAGCGCTCGTTAATAATGGAAGTTGAGGATCTGCGTATTGGAGAAGGTGAAATATTTCACGGTGAGGGAATTCTGGCGATAACCAAAGCCTTGCTTCAATGTGGTGTAGGCTACGATGAACCAGAAATCATCTCTTAAGCAAACATACAATTATGTCTCATGAATGCTGACGGGGAATAGGGTTTTTCAGTCGAAGATGCCTACAAATTTTGCTCGTAATTATTTGGCCTCAAGGTTGTGATGGACATGGGATGGATTGTTACTTTTGCTTCCGACCAAAAAGCCCCGGTTCAATTATGTGTCGCCAGCGAGGGCGGTTGCGGTATACCGGTTCCCGACTTACCTATTGAAGTGGATAATGTTGAACAACATTTTGATCTGGCGAAATCACTTGGGTTCGAGATCGCCTGTGAACTAACCAGGGAATCCTGGGGTGGGTACCGATTTTTGTGCGTGATCCATTTGGGAAGTTGGTCAATGTGCTTTCTCACTCAACCTAAAATATTGGTTGTTGCCGTACTGTTATAACAATTCTAAATTAGAATAACCATGACAATAATTGCGGGAGAGAAAATATGAATTCGAAATTACTATTACCCATCGCACTGGGTGCATCGTTGATGTTTTCAATATCAGTAGAGGCGAAAATGATGAATGGTGAAAAACTGGCAAAAGAACAGGTTTTTACCTACCGTCTGCTTGATGATATCAAGTCATTTGATCCGCAAATAAATACCGCTGTTCAAGGTGCGGAATTGATGCGGGACCTGTTTGAGGGTTTGATGAATGAAGATATCAAGGGCAAGTTGATTCCAGGAGCAGCAACAGGCTTTACCCTCAGTGATGATAAACTGACTTATACTTTTACACTTCGTGATGCGAAATGGTCAAATGGCGAGGCCGTCACAGCAAAAGATTTCGTTTACGCCTGGCGCCGTCTGGTTGATCCGAAAACAGCGTCTGAGTATGCCTGGTATATGGAATTGATGGGTGTAAAAAATGCCAGTAAAGTAGTCAAAGGTGAAGTTACGCCCGATCAGCTTGGTGTGCGTGCGGTTGATGACAAAACATTTGAAGTGACAATAGATAACGCACTTCCCTATTTTGCATCAATGACGGTTCACGGTTCTACATTCCCGGTGTTGCAATCAGTAGTTGAAAAACATGGTACTGATTGGACCAAACCCGGCAATATGGTTGGCAATGGTGCCTATGTTTTGACTGATTATCGCCCGGGCGAAAAAGTCGTACGCGAGCGTAATCCGTTGTACTGGGATAACGAAAACACAATTGTCGACAAGACGGTAGCTTTGATTATCAATGATGATAATCAGGCATTGACCCGTTATTTGGCTGGTGAAGTTGATAAAACTGAGATTCCCGCCGGGCAATATCCGCGTTTATTGAAACAATATCCAAAACAGGCCTATTCTTATCCACGTTCGTGTTCTTACATCTACTGGTTTAATATAGGCGAAAAGGGTCCCAAATCACTGAAGGATGTGCGCGTTCGCAAAGCTTTATCGTATGCGATAAACCGGGAAATTATAACTGATCGTATTTTGCAGGGCGGACAATATCAGTCTTTCAATTTTGCCCATCAGAAAACTGCCGGATTTCAGTTGCCCAAAATTGATTATGCTGGCTGGACGCAAAAAGAGCGCGATGCCAAAGCTGTTGCATTGTTGGCAGAAGCCGGATATGGACCGGATAATCCACTGTCGTTAACTCTGAACTACAATACCTCGGAGACTCACAAAAAAATTGCTATCGGTGTTTCGCAATTCTGGAAAAAAACCCTTGGGGTAAAACTGACCCTTGCTAATAATGAGTGGAAAATCCATACAACAAAACAGCAAAATGGCGATTATGAAGTTAGTCGTTATGCGTGGTGTGGAGACTATAATGAAGCCTCAACCTATCTTGACCTGCTGACTTCATATTCTGGTCACAATGTATCGGGCTATTCCAGCAAGGAATATGATCGATTGATGGTTGAATCGAAAACGAT
The DNA here is from genome assembly GCA_024224595.1 of Hyphomicrobiales bacterium. Classification (GTDB taxonomy): domain Bacteria; phylum Pseudomonadota; class Alphaproteobacteria; order Rhizobiales; family Rhizobiaceae; genus JAAEMP01. Next base: position 7,180 of record JAAENI010000153.1, on the reverse strand, counting down.
GAAGAATCCGAACGCAAATTATGCCAAAGCTGAAGCCTTGCTGGCAGAAGCCATGCCATTTGCTCCAATTTATCAATATACTGGCGTTATCATGCTAAAGACCAATCTGCGTGGTTGGCCGGTCGATAATTTGATGCAGAACTGGTATTCACGTGCATTGTATCTGGTAGAGGAATAATACCATCAAAGGCGTGCAAAATAGCACGCCTTTTTTATCTCAACTGTGCAAAGGTTTCTGAATGCTGAATTTTATCATTAAGCGATTGTTTTTTGCGGTACCAACCATACTTGTGTTAATCGTATTCTCGTTCCTTCTTATGCATATGGCACCTGGGGGGCCTTTTACCTCTGAAAGAGCATTACCCCCTGAAATATTAGCAAATCTGGAAGCTAAATATGGCCTTGACCAACCACTCCATAGACAAATTTTGATCTACTTAAAAAACGTTGTTCTCCATTTTGATTTTGGACCCTCTTTTTCCTACAAGGATAGAACTGTAAATGAGATTTTGAGTCAGGGCTTTCCCATAACCCTGACCTACGGATCGATTGCTTTTGTTTTTGCCGTGCTGAGTGGTGTTTCTTTGGGGGTATTGGCAGCTATATATCACAACAGCCTGCTTGATTATTTAGCAGTTGGAATAACCATTGGTGCCCAGGTTTTGCCAAATTTTGTAATGGCACCGATATTGGTTTTGATATTTACACTTTTTTTGGGCTGGCTGCCAGGTGGTGGTTGGGAATATGACGATCCCAAATACATCATTATGCCTGTGGTTGCGCTTGCCACCAGTTTCATGGCTTCAATTGCCCGCATCACGCGATCATCGATGCTGGAAGTAATGAATGCGAACCATATTCGTACTACCAGAGCCAAGGGTCTGCCCACCCGTTACATCATTTTGCACCACGCCTTGAAGCCCGCGTTGTTACCTGTACTCTCATATCTGGGTCCTACCTTTGTCAGCATGATTACTGGTTCGGTGGTTATTGACATGTTTTTTTCGACCGGTGGAATGGGATTGCATTTTGTAAATGCCGCACTTAATCGAGATTATTCGGTAATGATGGGTATTACTATCCTTGTAGGTGTTTTGACAATTCTTTTCAGCTTGGTGGTTGATATCCTATATGCCTGGATTGACCCCAAAATACGGTACTAAATACATGCTGATCAGGAAAAACTCTCTGCAAAGCTTGGCTGATACGATGTCGGAACCGGAAATAAGAGGCCGTTCCCTGTGGGCGGATGCCCGAAAAAGGTTCATTCATAACAAGGCAGCTGTCGCAGGACTTGCCGTTTTAATTTTGGTGTCAGTATTTGCTTCGTTTGGAGGGTGGCTAGCACAATATCCAAATGATGAAATAGATTTTATGGTCATAGGTCAGGTAGCTGAACTGGGGGGGCCATCTTTTGCCAACGGGCATTATTTTGGCACCGACGATCTGGGTCGTGATCTCTTTGCCCGCGTCGTTCAAGGGACGCAAATATCCCTGATGGTCGGTATTGTTGGCGCTGCAATAGCGGTAGTTGCGGGCACATTATATGGTGCAATCGCGGGATATGTCGGTGGTCAGGTGGATAATGTGATGATGCGAATTGTCGATATGTTGATGGCTATTCCCTATATGTTCGTTATTATTTTGTTATTGGTGATGTTTGGCCGCTCAATATCCATGCTGTTTGTGGGTATTGGATTGTTATCGTGGCTGGACATGTCTCGTATCGTAAGAGGCCAGACTTTGAGTTTAAAAAACAAAGAGTTTATTGAAGCAGCTCAGGCAACGGGTGTATCAAGTATTAACATAATTTTGCGACATATATTGCCAAACCTTCTCGGTGTCGTGGCCGTCTACGCGACTTTGCTTGTGCCTTTGATGATTCTGACTGAAAGTTTTATCTCGTTCCTAGGTCTGGGCGTACAGGAGCCGAATACATCCTGGGGCGCGTTGATATCTGAGGGTGCAGGAACGATGCAATATGGCACATTATGGCAACTTGCTTTTCCCCTGTTTTTCTTTGTCATTACGTTGTTTTCATTTTTTTTTATAGGCGATGGCTTGCGTGATGCACTCGATCCAAAGGATCGTTGAGTTGACATTACTTGAAGTGCGAAACCTGAGTGTATCTTTTAAAACTAATGACGGACTGGTAAGTGCGGTTAACAATGTCAGTTTCTCGATGGATAGCGCTAAAACTTTAGCAATTGTTGGTGAGAGTGGATCGGGCAAAAGCCAGACTGCATTTGCCATTCTTGGATTATTGGCCAGCAATGGTGATGCAACGGGTTCAGTATTATTCGATGGCAATGAGATATTGAATGCACCAATAACACAATTAAATCGGGTACGTGCGGCAGAAGTCGCAATGGTTTTCCAGGATCCAATGACCTCTCTTAATCCATATATGCGCGTATCAGAACAAATGATTGAAGTTTTGATTCATCATAAAGGGATGTCAAAATCGGATGCAATGCGAGAAGTCCTCGCGCTGCTGGATGCGGTAGAAATATCTGATGCAAAGTCAAGGGTTCGGCAATATCCGCATGAATTTTCTGGCGGTATGCGTCAACGAATCATGATTGCGATGTCATTGTTGTGCAGGCCTAAATTATTGATAGCTGATGAACCAACCACCGCGCTTGACGTCACGGTGCAGGCGCAGATTATGGCATTGTTGGCAGGGATACAAACAGAGTTCGGAATGGGTGTGATTTTGATCACCCATGATCTTGGTGTAGTTGCAGGTTTTTGTGAAGAAGTACTTGTACTTTATGGCGGGCAGGTGATGGAGCATGGCCCGGTTGATCCGATATTTACCTCTCCTTCTCACCCTTATACACGAGGGTTATTGAGCGCGATCCCGCGTATTGATGTTGCCACAGACTCGCTTGAGACAATTCCCGGCAACCCTCCCAACATGATGCTTGCTCCCAAGGGTTGCCCTTTCGAGCCTCGTTGCCATAATGCGTGTGATATTTGCGCTGAGCAAATGCCTGCGCTTATCCCGTTTTCCGATCATCGACTTCGCGCATGTAATAGGACTGTGGAGGAATTGGCATGAATGTTCCTCTCCTCAAAGTTGAGAATTTGAAAGTGTCATTCAAAATCAGGGCAGAAGGAGACATGCCCTGGACGAAGCCTCGGGTGCTACAGGCGGTTGGTGGTGTTGATTTTGAATTGAAGCAAGGTGAAACGTTAGGCATAGTTGGTGAATCGGGCTGCGGGAAATCTACACTCGCGCGTGCATTAATTCGAATGGTCGATAGCTCTGGCCAGGTTGTATGGATGGGCAATCAGGAATTATTGGGTCTTGATAATGCTAAGATGATGTCTTTTCGCTCAAAAATTCAAATGATTTTCCAGGATCCTCTGGCATCGCTCAATCCGCGTATGACCGTTGGCCAGATTATTGCTGAACCATTGCGTACCCATCAACAAGGACTCTCGGGGCGGGAGGTGAAATCCAGGGTGAAATCTGTGATGGAAAAAGTGAGTTTGTTACCCAATCAGATTAATAGATATCCGCACGAATTTTCAGGAGGACAGTGTCAGCGTATTGGTATTGCCCGGGCGCTGATTGTTGAACCAGAGTTGATTATATGTGATGAACCCGTTTCAGCTCTGGACGTCTCAATCCAGGCTCAGGTGATTAATTTGTTAGTGAAATTGCAACGTGAGATGGGATTATCACTAATATTTATTGCCCATGATTTGAGCGTGGTGAAACATATATCCCATCGTGTGATGGTGTTGTATCTGGGCAAAGTAATGGAAGTCGCTGACCGAGACGCACTTTACGAAAACCCGCTTCATCCTTATACTCAGGCTTTAATATCAGCAGTTCCAATACCCGATCCGAGAGCTGAACGGGAAAAGAGAGCAATAATTCTTAAGGGTGATGTACCAAGCCCATTGGCACCTCCTTCTGGTTGTGTATTTCGCACCCGTTGCCCAAAAGCACAGGCAATTTGCGCCGCAGAAGTTCCAATGCTGGAAGGAATAACTGATCGTACTTCTCATCAGGTTGCCTGTCACTGGGTGTAAGAATTATTGCCTGAAAACGTAGCCTGATAAATTGATGGAGAAGCGTAATAACCAGTTTTGTTAGTGAGATGCTGTCAATCATTTCCGAGCGAAGTCGACATCTTGTTCCCTGGATTGGCAATGGTGACAGCGGTATTGATATCGTTGAAATAACAAATGCCCTTCTGTCAGAAAAAGGGGGGGCATCCAGTATTGCAATTGCCATCGAGCTTTTTCATACTTATTCGGCATTGTCATCAGAGCAGCGTCTGGATTTTTTTCTTGCGCTGGCTGAACAATTTTGTGCAGATATCAAGCAAGTGGAAAAAGCTGCCAATGCTTTTTTGTTGTCACCTTCAGGCAAAAGCTCCGCGTTACTCCACACGGTTACGGAATCGCGCCGACAAGAATTGTTTCGGCGCCTCAATCATGCCCCTGGCGGAACAAAGCTGCTTGTTCAAATGCGCCAGGACTTGTTGGGCTATCTTGCAGAACATTCGGATTTGAAAAGCGACCTGGCTGGTGTTGATGCGGATTTTGTTCATCTTTTTTCTTCCTGGTTTAATCGTGGTTTTTTGGTTTTGGAGAGAATTACCTGGGCCACGCCGGCAACCATCCTTGAAAAAATTATCGAGTATGAAGCAGTACATGAAATTGACAGTTGGGATGAATTGCGTCGGCGTATTCAACCTGCTGACAGACGCTGCTATGCATTTTTCCACCCGGCGCTGGGCGATGATCCATTGATTTTTGTTGAAGTTGCCCTGACTGGTGAAATATCAGATTCAGTTGGGAAGGTTTTGGCGGCTGACCGTGAGCCAGTGCAACAATCGAAAATCAACACCGCTGTATTTTATTCGATATCGAATTGTCAGGAAGGTCTGAAGAAAGTTTCATTCGGTAATTTTTTGATTAAACAGGTTGTTGAAGAACTGGCTCGTGAATTACCTCAGGTGAAAACCTTTGTAACGCTATCGCCTATTCCCGGATTTATGAAATGGTTTAAAAGAAATCACGGGGATACAAGTGTTCCCGAATTTGAACTGACAGATGAAGATCAGGGCTTAATGGAAAAAGTAGAATCGGGTGAAGGGTCGCAAATCGAAAAATTCGAGGAGGAAAAGAAGCTGTTAATGCCGTTGGCAGCGGCCTATCTGATCAGATCAAAGACCTCGGGAGACCGATCACTTGATCCTGTAGCACAGTTTCATTTGGGTAATGGCGCAAAGCTGGAGCGCCTCAATTGGGCTGCCGATCTTTCTTCCAGAGGCCTCGCCCAATCAGCAGGTATGATGGTCAATTACCTTTATGAACGCGATGAGATAATAAAAAACCACCAATCATATGAAAATGGCGGCAAGGTTGCTGCATCATCCAGTATTTCCAAGTTGGTTAGAAATGCACCCTTCAAACTGGGAACCAATTCATGAATAATTCTGATCACGAGAACTTGTTTTCCCGTATTGCTGATAATATCAGCAACCAACAGGCACCGTTTGTATTTGGCCAGCATGGTGGGGTTTATTCTTATGCAGATATGCTGGAACGTAGTGCGCAATATTCAAATGTATTGACAAATTTGGGTCTTGGACCGGGTGATCGATTGGCGGTACAGGTCGAAAAGAGTATTGATGCGTTGTTTTTGTATCTGGGTTGTATTCGTGCCGGTGGAGTGTATTTGCCGTTAAATACGGGATACCGGGACAAGGAAGTTGAATATTTTATCGGTGATGCGAATCCGGTAATTTTTGTTTGCTCTCAAACACGCCGACCTGCATTAGAAGAGATTGCCAAAACCAATGGCGTTTCTCATCTTGAGACATTGGAAGAGACAGCAGGTTCGCTGTCACTAAAAGCTGACAATGCCGATGTCTTATTTGATGATGTTCACCGCTCGGGCGATGATCTTGCAGCGATATTATATACCTCAGGTACAACCGGGCGATCAAAAGGTGCAATGTTAAGCCATGATAATCTCTATTCGAATGCGCGGGTTCTTGTAGATTACTGGAAATTTACAAGCCAGGATATATTACTGCATGTTTTGCCGATTTATCACACCCATGGGTTATTTGTCGCGTTTAACACTACGCTTCTTTCAGGTGCATCGATGATATTCCAGGAGCAGTTCAAGGTCGAAGATGTATTGTCTGAGTTACCCAAAGCCACTGTGATGATGGGCGTTCCAACACTTTATACGCGTTTGCTGTCTGCATCAGGTTTTGACAAAGCCCTGGTAAAACAAATGCGGCTATTCGTGTCCGGTTCAGCACCCCTTTCCCCGCAGACTCACAGGGATTTTGCTGAAAGAACTGGTCATACAATCCTTGAACGCTACGGTATGACTGAAACCAATATGAATACGTCAAACCCCTATGATGGCAGGCGCAAAGCGGGGACAGTAGGATTGCCGCTGCCCGGTGTTGAAATTCGCATTACTGATCAGATTACTGGGAAGCGGGTTAAAAGTGGTGAAGTTGGTATGATCGAAATTCGCGGACCGAATGTCTTTAAGGGCTATTGGCAGATGCCGGAGAAAACCACGAAAGAATTCAGAAATGATGGGTTTTTTATTTCCGGCGATTTGGGGCGAATTGATGAAGATGGCTATATCTCGATCGTTGGCAGAGACAAGGACCTGATTATTTCTGGCGGCTTTAATGTGTATCCAGCTGAGGTCGAGAATGCCATCGATGCGCTTGACGGAATTGAAGACGTCGCTGTTATTGGTGTTCCGCATTATGATTTTGGTGAGGGCGTAACTGCCATTGTCGTGGCTGCAAATGTTAGTGCGCCGGGTGCCGATGAAATCAAGTGCCAACTGTCAGAGGTGTTAGCTAAGTATAAGATGCCAAAGGAAATTATTTTTGTTGATGCCTTGCCACGCAACAAAATGGGCAAGGTGCAAAAGAACGAATTGCGCAATACTTATCGCGAAATTTATGTTGTGCCACAACCTTGAACGCCAATAGGCCTTAGACCGCTTCCGTGTAAACAAGAAACGGTCTAGCAGACTGTCGGACTTGCACAATCACTGTTAACAAAACTGGATATTGGTCCGATTTTTCGTTCATTTTCGTTAAATATTCCCGATATTCGCCTCAAATGATCGAAATATCGACCTCAATTCCAGTTCTGTTCTCAATAATTGCTC
>JAAENI010000152.1 GCA_024224595.1 Hyphomicrobiales bacterium | reverse complement strand
AGTCTGTCGGACCTGCACAATCACTGTTAACAAAACTGGATATTGGTCCGATTTTTCGCTCATTTTCGTTAAATATTCCCGATATTCGCCTCAAATGATCGAAATATCGACCTCAATTCCAGTTCTGTTCTCAATAATCGCTCAAGTCCGACAGCCTGCTAGATCAAAAAGTTACCTATTTGATCCTGCAAGATGGCCAGAAGAGGCAGGGGTAAACTGGATTACTTTCATTCAATCTACGAGCTTGCTTTATAAACCCTGAACGGCAGCAAAGCGGGCAAATTACCGTTTTTGATTTGAGTATTAGTCCTAACTGCGACATGCCTGCTACAGACACATGTGCCAATTGGAGACATTTCAGTTTTTGATGTGTTTCAAGATGGGTGCGCCAGTACCGTGATCGATTGACAGGTTGGTGTTCCGAAGAACTCCAATAGCGTCGTCATAATCTTATATTAAGGTTTTACAATTACACTGCTTATTAGTGCGGGTGTAGCTCAAAGGCAGAGCATGACCTTTCCAAGGTTAAAGCATAGGTTCGATTCCTGTCACCCGCTCCATTCCCCACTCGGCTTATCAATAAAAAAACTAGGGTGACTGTAAGAGTGATATGGGTGAGCACAGTGGCGAACGTCGGCAACTGCAAGCCAGCTCAGATGCAAAACAAATTACCGATGGTTACCAGATGCCCCATTTGACCAGTACAAATTTGTAGAATGCCCGGAAAAATTATTCAGTCTTGTGTACGCTATTTGGTGGGGACATATATTTTCAATAAACGAGTAGCCGCTGTCTATTCCGCGACACATGCATCAGGTCCGTACAGGGCTCAGAGCGGACCTATGCTACCTTTTAGTTAGATGGGTTCTGCTGGACAATCGCCGCAAATAATAGTGAATTTGATCATTCCTATAGACAGATTTTGTGTGCCTAGCTAAAAAGCAAAAATGAACCGAGCTGGTTCACACCTAATTTTCTACATAATTTATACTGGGCATGGCAATTTTATGAGTGGCGTAAACGAAATTCGATCGACATTTCTTGAATATTTTAGTTCCAATGATCATGAGATTGTGGCGTCGAGTCCGCTGGTGCCGCATAACGATCCGACGCTTATGTTTGTCAATGCCGGGATGGTGCAGTTTAAAAATGTCTTCACCGGGTTGGAGCAACGAGATTATCAGCGCGCGGTAACCTCACAGAAATGCGTGCGCGCAGGCGGCAAACATAATGATCTGGACAATGTTGGTTACACGGCGCGACACCACACATTTTTTGAAATGCTGGGTAACTTTTCATTTGGTGATTATTTCAAAGATCAGGCAATCGAATTGGCCTGGTCTTTGCTCACCCGTCAATTTGGTCTGAATAAGGAAAAATTACTGGTCACTGTCTATCACACAGACGATGAGGCTTTTGATCTGTGGAAAAAAATTGCCGGACTGAGTGATGATCGCATCATTCGAATTCCCACCCATGATAATTTTTGGTCAATGGGAGATACCGGACCGTGCGGGCCTTGTTCGGAAATTTTTTACGATCATGGTGATCATATTGAAGGGGGCCCTCCGGGTAGCCCAAATGAGGATGGCGACCGGTTTATTGAGATTTGGAACCTGGTGTTCATGCAATATGAACAGGTGACAAAAGAACAGCGTACTGACCTGCCCAAGCCATCAATTGATACCGGAATGGGACTGGAACGCATTGCAGCTGTCATGCAAGGTTTTCATGATAACTATGATATCGACTTGTTCAGGGCATTGATTAGCGCCAGTGAAGAAATCACTCATACCTCGGCCACGGGAGCAAACCAACCAAGTCACCGTGTGATTGCTGATCATTTGCGCGCATCGGCATTTCTGATTGCGGATGGTGTTTTACCTTCCAACGAAGGACGCGGTTATGTATTGCGCCGCATCATGCGAAGAGCCATGCGACACGCCAGTCTGCTTGGCATGAAAGAACCGTTGATGCATCGCCTGGTGCCAACGCTGATTGGCCAGATGGGTGTTGCTTTTAGTGAACTGGTGCGCGCTGAGTTGTTGATCGCCGAAACGTTGCAGCTTGAAGAAACCCGTTTCAGGAAAACACTGGAACGCGGTCTCGGATTACTGGATGAGGCAAGTTCAGACTTAAGCGAAGGTGATGTTTTTAAAGGGCAAACAGCATTCAAACTTTATGATACATATGGATTTCCACTAGATCTGACCCAGGATGCGCTACGACGGCGTGGTATCAGTGTGGATGAAGCCGGATTCAAAAGTGCCATGGAGCGCCAAAAAGCCGAAGCGCGCGCTTCCTGGTCCGGTTCCGGGGATGCTGCAGATGACAAGATCTGGTACGAAATTCGCGAACGTGAAGGCGTGACCGAATTTTTGGGCTATGAGACCACGCATGCCGAAGGTCAGGTTCAAGCTATTGTTGTTGATGGCGAAGAAGTGGATGCCGCTAATACAGGGGATGAAATTGCTGTTGTTGTCAATCAGACACCTTTTTATGGTGAATCAGGAGGTCAGGTTGGTGATGGCGGATTAATGCGTTTCGATGGCGGCACTGTTGAGGTCAAAGACACAAAAAAACGCGGTGAGGGATTGCATGTTCACTATGGCAGCGTGAAGGAAGGCAAAATATCTAATCGAATGAATGTCGAACTGGAAGTTGACCAGACCAGACGGGCTTCTATCCGCGCCAATCACTCGGCCACGCATTTACTGCATGAGGCATTGCGTCAGGTTCTGGGTGAACATGTTGCGCAAAAAGGTTCGCTGGTGGCACCAGATCGTCTGCGGTTTGATTTTTCACACCCCAAACCAGTGACAACTGAGGAGCTTGAACGCGTTGAACTGATCGCCAACCGCATTGTTCGTCAATCTGCATCGGTTTCAACCCGGTTGATGGCCGTTGATGATGCAATTGAAGCTGGTGCAATGGCATTGTTCGGGGAAAAGTATGGCGATGAAGTGCGTGTCGTCTCAATGGGCAAGGTGAATGAAGACAGTCAAAAATCCAATATTTATTCGCTTGAATTATGTGGTGGAACCCATGTCTCCAACACGGGTGAAATCGGTTTGATCAGAACCTTGGGGGATAGTGCGGTCTCTTCGGGGGTGCGCCGTTTGGAAGCTTTAACCGCTCAACATGCCCTTGGATACCTTGAGGAACAGGAAAGTCGTGTGCGCGATATTGCCAGTGTACTCAAAGTGCCACCCCATAAGGCACTTTCGCGCGTGAGTGACCTCGTGGAGGATCGCAAACGACTTGAACGCGAACTGAACGAAGCCAGGAAGAAACTGGCACTGGGTGGCGGCCAGGGTGACAGCGGTGACGCCGCCGGCGATGGTGCTATTGAAGAGATTGGCGATGTCAAATTCATTGGCAAGATCGTCAAAGGTATCGCAGCCAGAGAATTGAAAGGTGTTGTTGATGATGCCAAAAAATCCCTCGGATCAGGGATTGTCGCCATCTGTGCGATCAGTGAAGATGGCAAAGCGGCAATCGTTGTTGGTGTCACCGATGATCTGACTTCAAGCTACAATGCTGTCGATCTTGTACGTATTGCTTCGACTGTCGTTGGTGGCAAAGGCGGTGGTGGTAGGCCAGATATGGCACAGGCTGGTGGGACTGAGGGCGAAAAAATTAGTGATGCCCTTGATGCGATCAAGAAATCAATATAGCAAGATTTGTCAATTTGATCTGTGCTTATTTGCTCT